>DATAHC010000345.1:0-3389 GCA_036263415.1 Flavisolibacter sp. | reverse complement strand
GTCTATGCTGTAGTAGGGCGTCTCCAGGATCAGCTGCCGGGCCTTGCGCTCGGAAGCCACGAAGGAAGCTACGCCGGTTCCCAGCGATTTACCGTAAAGCACCAGGCTATCCGCGGTAGTTTCCAGCAAGGCCTGTTCATAAAAATAGAGGGCGTCCTGACAGATGCGGCTTTCTGATCGGTCTCCTGTGGTTTTGCCAAATCCGGGATAGTCGATCATCCAGATATCATAACCGTTGCGAAGGAAAAATGCAGGGTACTGCCGGTAGTGCTCTATATTCTCCATATTACCATGAAAGAACAGTACCAGTCCTTTTCGCGGCTGGCGGGCTTTGAATTTTACCAGGCTGATGGTATGATCCTGATACGGCAGGTTCAACTCTTGAAACGATTCTTTAAAATTAAAGCGGTGATTCATAGGTAGCTGCTTTGGATGGAATAGGAAAAGCTCCTGTCCGAAGTATAAGGCAATATCCACGGCCAGGTAGGTCAGTACCAGGGTGATGAGCCATCGCCTGAGGCGGCGTTTCGAACGTTCCTGCATGGATTCAAATATCCGTATAAATAAAGGATCCCGTTTTGAGCGGGATCCTTTATTTATTTTCAATAAGAAGGTAAGTGTTCTAAAGCCTGATCGTATGATCAATACCGGGCATAATAGTTACGCAGCCGGTAGGAAAGGTCGTTCTGGATCTGACGGAACAATTCCTGAGTGATCTGGTCTTCTCTGGGAGAAGCCTGTTCGCCTTTATTCAGAACGGTTTTATCGCTTTCGCTCAGAGCTCTTTCGTCCCCAGTATAGGTGGCAAATTCAGTTTCCCATTTATGCTGACCGGTAAAGCGGTCGTCCCAGATCAGCCTTCCCTGTGTATCCCTTAACGAAATAATGAGGTCACCTTCAGAGAGCAAGGTGCGTTTTACGGTGGTGATCTTGGCCTTCACCGTTCCATATTGCTTGATCACGGAATCCTGCTTGTTCACGATCTCTTTCACCACCACTTCTTTCGAAACTTCACGGACACTCTTATTATCGTAGGGCTGGCCAATGACCATTCTGCCCAGGTTCAGTTCCATGATCTGGTCAGGCTTGATATTCTTGTTGCGGCTGTCCCATTCCGAATAGAAGCGAACGAAATCATTGCTCATAGCCGAGGCCAGCGTGCGGAGCACATCGTTCTGAAAGTTTTGCAGCTGGTAAGAACCCGAGTAAGAGTAGTTGCCATAGCGGTTCTGCATGGGTATGAACAGCACTTTCGTGATGGCGGCGTCATAAGCGGAATCCGTCTTTCTTTTTAGCTGATAATCATCAGGACGGTAACGCAGTGCGATCTTATATTCATTGTAGGCCTGGCGGTAAGCGGTCTTCGTGCCTTCCTTCTGCCAGTCCTGTGCCCGGGCCACATGCACCTCAGCGGCCTTATTACGGTAGGTTTCCACATACTCGGAATAATCCTTTACAGAGATCATTTTGGTAGGCTCGGGATAGGCATGTACGGTATTGTACAGATCCTGAAGGCGGTAATATTCCGAATAGATCTTTTCGAAGCGGTCCTCACTGGTGCTGTTGGACAGGGCCCTGATCCGGCCTTCACTTTCCGCAACGGCAAAGTTGTAGGAGTTCTGTACAATGGATCGCGTTTCGCGGTCGTAAGGATCTTTTTGTAATTTTTTCACGCCCAGTTCAATGGCATCGGCATAATCGCCTTTTTGATAGGCTTTGCTGGCGGACTTGCAGCTGATCATATAGATCGAGCAGCCAAGCAGGAGAAAGTAGAATTTAGTCATGGTTCAGGCTTTTCAGTATGAGTCAAAACAACACAAAAAGGTTACTTGGATATTGTTATTTAAAAGATACTTAACAAAAGTAACATTCTGTTTTGAAGGTACATAATTGGCCGCGCTTCGCGCGTCCAGTCCACAGACCACCGTCGACCGACGACAGTCGCGTACTATAATTTTTACCACCGTGCTTCAGACGTCAGTTTTCTGGCGTACTTGTTTACCACGGAGTCACTGCGGCACAGATAGACACAGAGAAGGCTTCGCCGTTTTGGTTTCTCGCGGAGGCGCAGTGTACGCTGAGAAACGGCTTCGCCATTTATTATTTCGCCCGGAGCTAAGGAGCAAAGGAGGGTTGGGTTTCCTTCGGGCATCGAGTAATTCCTATTGTACTATTGGCTTAATTGAACCACAAAGGAGCACAAAGAGTAGCTTCTACCTATCGTATTACCTGACCGCCCTTCCAACCAGACCGTCATTGCGCGTGTCCGCCTCTGGCGGAAGGAGGAACGCTGCAAGTCCCGTCTTTAGCGGGAACGAAGCAATCTCGCTAGGGGTCTACCTAACATAGGGAAAGGCTGCCTTTACTCGCTGACCGTCATTGCGAGGACGCAGGACGAAGCAATCCCCCGCACCTTCAGGCTGCCCCTACCCAAAAATCATCGTAAAGAAAGACCGTTCCAAAGTACGCCCACTCATCACTCATCACTGATCACTCATCAAAAAAGGCCGCCCTAAAGCGACCTTTTCTTTTTCCTCCTTCTGTAAGCCTTCAACCCCGTTTTCAGTAACCAGGAGGTGCAAAAGCTGACCAATGCACCTACCATAGCTAAAACGGAAGTTTCTACAAGATGTACAGGATTGATCTGAATAAGCACTACCAGTAATGTTCCCCCGAACGTCCCCGCCTTGGTGCTGGCGTCAAAAAGGGGCTCGGTATTCATCGTCTTCGGTAGTGGTTTGACTGACGGCCGAGGCCACACCTCCAGCAACGGCCATGTACCCAGCTATTTTAGCCACTACAGCCGGCAGGGCTACGGGTGTGGTTAATACCGTTCCGCTGATGGCGGCGAGGATCAGCCCGATGTTCCGGACCTTCTTGAAAAACTTCGGCGTCGGCGCCTGTGTGCGTTGTATAAGATTCATATATACCTGTTTAAAGATTCTTTGATTTCATTACTTTCTTTTACCTGGATGCCATTGCGTTTGCTGGCGGGAAGTATCTGTAGCCATAGATCATCAGCGCCTTCGGTCTCGTCCAACAGCTTCAAAATCGCATTTTTAGCATGTAAGGAATAAGCTCCCTGTCCGGGGGCGGTAAACCAAAGGGCAGGAGCAATACAGCTAACCAGGCTTTTGCCGAATTTCCTTATAGAGTTAATGCGGTAAATCCGCTTGCCGGGCGTATCCATGAGCTGGAAATGTTCCCGGTTCCGCTGATCATGGCAATAGGTCAGCCTGTAGTGGCCTTCTTTCACACAGGACCCGGACGGATCCTGCAAGAGCCACGGTCGTTCTACCGTATAACAGATAAATAGATCCTTATAAAAGAGTTCACCATGAGTCCCTTCTTTGAGGTACTCCCTGAAAAGTTGTAATTCCATATACTAC
>DATAHC010000344.1:0-10240 GCA_036263415.1 Flavisolibacter sp. | reverse complement strand
ATGACCGGCTTGGCGATTGGGGATGGTATGGTTTCTACAATTATGTTTCATTAAAACCGGGTGCCTCTATCGATGCGCTGGAAAAGAAATACCAAACATTTGTCAATCCCTTTGTGAATAAATCCGGCGCTGACCGGCAGTTTACACCTCATTTTCAACCCTTGCCGGCTATTCATTTGTATTCTACCGCGTTTGAATACGATATAGCTGTAAAAGGAAACATAATCTATGTGCGCGTTTTGATGATCATTATTGCATTTATCCTGCTTATTGCTTCATTTAATTTTGTCAACCTGGCCATTGCCAGGTCCTTGCAGCGGGCTAAGGAGGTGGGGGTACGTAAATCGATTGGAGCCAGCCGCTTCCAATTAATAGCCCAATTTTTTGCCGAAACGTTTATACTAACCCTGGTAAGCGCGTTGATCGCCTTTGTTGCCGCCTGTATTTTACTACCCTATTTGAACGATTTTACGGGGAAGCAGATCAGCTATGCTGTTCTTCTTAGCTTTCCGGCCTTATTTCTTTTGATCTTGCTGGTTCTTGTTATATCGGTCATTGCCGGTATTTATCCTGCAATTGTATTGTCCGGCTTTAAACCGACGCGTGTACTGAAAGGACTTCTGGACGGCCCCGCAACCAAAAAAGTATTTATAAGGCAGGGGCTGGTAGTTGTTCAGTTTGTATTATCCGTGCTCCTGATCATTTCGGCTATTGTTGTAATCAGGCAGGTAAATTATATGCATCAAAAGGAATTGGGATTCCAAAAGGAACAATTGCTTCTTTTCTCCATTCCAGGTACAGACCTGGAAGAAAAGGCTGATGCCGTACGCCAGGAATTATTGCAATCTCCCTTCATCTCAAATGTGTCAGCAGCTTACGGTTTTCCGGGTGACCTGTATGGTGACGGCATGGTTACCTTACTTAAGAACGGGGCTACCAAAAAGACCAATCTCTTTATGGTGGATGAAGCCTACCTGAAAACCATTGGTTTGCAACTTATGGCCGGGCGGGATTTTTCCAGGACTTATAGTTTAGATAAAAACAATTTCATTATTAATGAGACTGCTGCGAAAGAGTTTGGTTTCAATAAGCCACAAGAGGCGATAGGACAGACCCTAACCTGGCCTACCTGGAGAAATTCCGATTCCCTGAAAAAGGGTCAGATCGTGGGTGTGGTTAAGGACTTCCATTACAAAAGCATGCACGATAAAATCGAGCCCCTCGTATTGCAAATTTATCCTCCTGCCTTTTCGAAGGTGGCTGTCCGCATTAAAACAGATGGAATTCCCAACGCACTGGAACATATAAAAAAGGTATATGCTACCTTTTCGCCCGATTACCCGCTCGTTTATAATTTCTTAGACGAACGATTTGACAGTATGTACAGCAGCGAGGATAAACTCAGTACCCTTATTTCCATTTTTACAGGTATTACCTTATTTATCGCTTCGCTCGGACTGCTTGGACTGGCGGCTTATTCAGCCGAACGGAGAAGGAAGGAATTAGGTATCCGTAAAATATTGGGAGCGAGCTCCAAGCTTTTGGTCCTGCTGGTATCCAGAGAATTTCTACTACTCGTTGGTATTGCCTTTATTATTGCCTCGCCCATTGCCTATTATTTTATGAATCAGTGGCTTCAGGAATTTGCGTATCGTATTCTTATTTCCTGGTGGATCTTTTTGATAGGAGGAGGACTAACATTACTAGTAGCCTTTATTACGGTTCTTTCCCAAATCA
Source organism: Flavisolibacter sp. (assembly GCA_036263415.1). Lineage (GTDB taxonomy): Bacteria > Bacteroidota > Bacteroidia > Chitinophagales > Chitinophagaceae > Flavisolibacter. Next base: position 8,503 of record DATAHC010000344.1, on the reverse strand, counting down.
TGAAGGTTACTTATTCCAATCCGGTCCGCAACCTGCGGATCGAATAGGTTTGTTGATGCAGGCGAAAAGATGGTGCAGGCGAAAAGATGGTGCAGGAAGTGGCGATTATAGGCTCCCCAATAGATCAAGAGCCAAAGAGTCACTGAATAGCAGACCATTAAATCGATCTATTGGACTGAACTTGATTGGCACTTTTGATTGTTAAATTTAAATTGGTTTTATTCTGACTTGAGCGTACTGGTATTCTTTTATAAGCGACAAGTATAAGGTTACTTACTAAGCCTTGGTTAAAGCAAGCACGGCATGTCTTTTCTTACCTATCCTGTCTTTATATTTTAATATCGGCTTCTCGATTGCATAAAATGAAATTGTCGGAATAAAGAAACACAGGAATAAGGCAAGTAGCCCCTTAGTAATACTCACCGGCGCTACAACATCTTTATCTGTAATGCCCATCAAGTAGAGTATGGGAAAGTGGTAGAGATAAATACCATAGCTAATAGAGCCAATATAGGTAAGAATAGGATTTGTGAAAATATTTCTTAACAGGCCAGTTTTCGATTCAAGAGAAAATATTGCTAGAAAAATAAGTATGGACACACCAGCAAACAATGGTAACTGAAGCAGGTAAACGGGAATAAGGCCGTTTGGGTACCTTTCATATACCGCCAATGCTATCATCAATGTTGCAGCGACTATAAATAACGTTGTTGTTTTGGTCGGTAGCCGTTTTTCGATAAAAGCTAAATATGATCCTGCTGCAAGGGATAGTATACGAAAGTTTGTTCCTCTGTAAATAAAATTTGCTGCCTCTTCATTCGACATAGTAAAAGTGACAAAACATGCTGAAGCTATTGAAATTGCTGGAAAAAGGTATAGCACTATCTTTTTCGCTTGAGGCAGGCTAAAAAAGTAAATAATAAAAGGCCATATTAAATAAAAATGTTCCTCAACTGATAGTGACCATGTATGTCTGAAAGCATGTGGCTCCAGATTAACCGCGAAAAAATAGTTAGAATAATAAAAGGCCACAGGTGCTAAGTCTTTCCACGATACAAATAAGCCAAAAAGAAAAATAGATAAATAGTAGATGGGAAATATTCTAAGGGAACGTTTTAAATAAAATCTTTTGAAGGAAAGATCGTCTGCTTTTTTATCTTTTATCAATATGCGGGTAATGAGAAACCCGGAAAGCACAAAAAATATATCAACGCCAATATAGCCAGAGTAAAGAAAACGTGCCGAATCTTTAATGTAATACGCTAATCTGTTTGATCCAATTTGTGGCAAATGTGCGTGTAAAACCAATAAAACGGCAATTCCTCTCAATCCATCGAGTACAGTTATTTTTTTCATCGATCACATATAGGGGGCTAATATATAAAAATTAGATTTAACCTAAAAAGCCCAGCGATAGAAATGAAGCAGTGTGTCACTCACCTGCATGGTTAGCCTCGAACCTGTTTGTTGTCACTTCAGATTTGTATTGTCAACAAGGAGGGAAATTTCATTTAGGATTTTAAAATTATACCCTTGCCTTTTACAACCCGGAGATCTGCTTTTACAAACATCTTCGATTGACTTAAAATTAAATTAAACTTATTTTCACTTGACAAGTCTTTTGTCAATTGCTTTTCAGTCCGCTAAAGACGGCTTGCAATTGAACTGTTTTTATTTCATCATATTTTATGTTTTGACCTACCATTCTATTCTTTATTCTCTTGAAAAAGGATTCCTGGTGGAAATGAAAAGTATGACTACTTTGAGGGCTATCAGCATAGCAACTTGTAGTAAGTTTTGATTTTACAGCTTTTCCATTTCGGTAATAGACCGTTTCGCTACCATGGAAACCCTGATCTAAATAACTACTAATACCCAAAATGTTGATTTCCTCGAAATCTAAACCAGGCGGTCCATACTGTTTCTCATCATCAAATTGATATTTGTACAAATGTTCAATTTCCTGTTGCCGGTTCTTACCGGGTGTCGCGGGGTTAATTATGTTTATATAGATCAGTGTCATGGGAGAAAAATATCCTACCTGTATTATTGTATCAGGATCGCCTTTCAACGGTGAGTAAATCTCTTTACATGTATTTCCCGTATTTATTGTTTCAGATAGGCGGTAAGCTCCAGACTCCACAAGTCGTTTTGTAAAGAAGTCATTCCAATCTTCATATGATAAAATTGTTTCGAGCATATTTTGCCAATTATTTTTTTATGCCACTTTCTGATGTCTGTTTTATTGCATAGCATATGGCCTCTTCAAGAACATTCAGGTTTATATCTTTCAGCGCTTTGAACTTTATGCAATACCCTGTTACCGTTGCTTTACCTATTTTCTTAGAATAGGTTTCGGGCAGGTAGTTTTTATCTTCCAAACCCATTATATAGACTGATATACCACTTGTGTTGGTACTGATGCCCACCTGGTAGAACTCTTTTGATTTTCCATCGGCATATTTTATGGTGTACTGTCCATAGCCTATACTGGGATTGGTTACTATTTTGCCTTGCTCATTCTTGCCGTCCAGGAACCACAACCTGCCATCTGGCATGATTTGCAGTATGGTTTTATGTAACGTTAAAAGGTCAGACCGTTTGGATTCGGGCTGGGCGGTTATGTATTCGCTGATCTGCTGGTTGCTATTCATACTGAATTTTTTATGACCTTAAGATCATTTATACTTCCTCCTGTGAGAAGGGAATTTCTACCGTATGAATTTACTATACTATCAGAATTGTAACGGGATTATCCGATTGAGCGGTGATAAAATGTAACCTGTATAGAACATTCCTCCTTATACCCAGCTCATTCATAGCCCATAAACTATAAACCGCACCTACTTGCCGTTGGTACCGATATACAAGCCGCCGGTTGAAAATTAATGCCATTTCTATCTGAATTAGCATTTACTTTGTATTTCAAAGTGCTTTTTATAACCTCTTTAATTACTCCCTATGGGCGTTTCACCATACTTGCCGAAAAAGATCTTTACACAGCTTAAAAAGTGGAGCGGCGCAGCTTTCGGGATCCTGGTGATGCTTTTACTTTCCTGGATCTTATCGGACCCAACTATACGGATTCCACTGATATTATTTATGGCGGCCCTTGCCGGATTGGCTGTCAGGCGTTTTCTGTTTAGGCTAAGACATCCCAAAAGAACTTTTATAAAAATATGGTCTGCATTCCTGGCTTTGGTAAGTGTGCTTTTTGTTTTTCTATTTATAAAATGGAAAGCTGTTTCCGATGCGGGAGGACAGATCAGGCAAGAGCCTTTTAAAATTGCGGGGAATTTATACTATGTCGGGACCAAGGATGTTACGTCATTTTTGATAACCAGTTCGAAGGGTCATATCTTGATTGACGGTGGCTATCCAGGAACTCCGGATCTGATCCTGGAAAATATCAAGCTGCTTGGCTTCAAAGCATCTGACATTAAGATATTACTTAATTCCCATGCACATCTGGACCATGCCGGCGGCTTAGCAGCCCTGCAAAAAAAGACTGGAGCAACGCTTTGGATCAGTGAGCCTGATGCAGCGACTATCAGAGCCGGCGGCGCCAACTCCCGTAATATGGGAATTATGAATTTTCTTGTCTATACCGGACTGGCACGCTTTCCTGCGCCTCACATTGATCATACCTTCAAAGACGGTGAAAAAATCATTCTTGATTCTATGGAGCTCACCGGTTATATAACCCCGGGCCATACTCCCGGATGTACGACCTGGGCGTTCACCGTCAGGGAAAACAATCAGGCGTTACCCGTCGTTATTGTAGGAAGTTTGACGCTTCTTCCAGTTTCGCTTTTTGGGGAGAAATATGATTCTTTGCAGCAAGCTCAATTTCAACAGAGTTTTCGTAAACTGCGCAGTTTGCCTGTAGCTATCTTTCTGGCTTCCCATGGCAATATGTTCCATCTAGTCGATAAGATCCAGAAACGGAAAGGTCTTCCTGCCCATGTGAATCCCTTTATTGACTCTTCAGGGTACTACGATTACATTGAATCTGCGGAGAAACAATTCGACAAGGCCATACAGGAACAAAAACGTAAGCAGAAAAAGCCATAAGGCATGGCAGCAGCACTTCTACCTGCAAGCGTTCAACTCCTGGTTTCTGCATTTCATTCAGGTATCCAGGCATTTCATTTTACTTTGCCTGTTCAGCACCTTTCGGGAAGGGTAGCTTTGTTTTAAACCTTTCCGGCAATGAACCAGTTCTTCAACCATTATGCTGATCTGACGGCCCTTCTCCTGACTGTATTGATCCCATTGATCCTGACGATCGGGCTTAAAAGGAGGATCGGGCGGCCGATCCGTTCGTTCCCGGTCTACTTCATGCTCTTTGGCCCCATAGGGCTACTAGCCTTTATATTTTTTCATCTTTTCGAGAATAGCTACCGGGCAGCCGATGCCGCTTTTAATCACCACTTCGCTTATAACTTCCATTTCTACTCTCTTATCCTCTTCGGTTTGGTAGTGGCTTACCTGGGGAAGCTGTACCTCCAAGCCTGCCTGGATAAATGCTATGGGAAGCGTTTTGCCAACCGGTCTTATCTTCTGAAAGTGTTATTGGTGCAGACGGCTACCGTACCGCTGATACCCGTTACTCCGATTGCCGTATTGCCATCTATTTTATGTGGCATCAGCCTGCTGGCTTTTGGATTTACCCGCCGTAAAACGATACCTGTGTCCAGCTTTGCACCGGATGTAGCTGAAGCCAGTTCCCTGCAGGCTTTGCGTGTTGAGGATAATCTCTACGAAGTTCAGTGACCGCGAATTCCTGGCAGACAACCGTAGTCCAAAGAAGGTCCCATGGTGTTTGTACTGTTCAGGCAATCGATACGGATGCCTGGTAAGCTTTAATAAGTGCCCTTTCACCAAAGAGGGAAAGGAACTATCTTCCGAAAACTCACTCAACTTTAAGCTGCAGTATCAGCGTCTGATCTAAAACCTCACTTTTACTGTACAAAGGCGCAAGGCCTATCTATCGTCATCCATCTTTCTGATGGCCATCATTCTCTTCTTTAAGGGTTCCCTATAATTTGGACTGGCATTATCTAAATACAGACAGCGCCCGGTGCACTGCCGATCTTTTATCCTAAAAAGAGGAACCAGCCACATCGTAATCTTTTCCTGTCCGTTAGAAGGCCGAAAGGAATACGATAGGGCTATTCCGCCCCCATTAACGATAAGCATCCGCTATTACTCTCTTTAAAATAACTATTATGAAAAGAAATCTATTTTTTGCAGGTAGTTTATTGATTTCGTTGCTGTCAGCCGCACAGCCGTATCTATTCGGTACTACTGAGAAAGGGGGGATCAACAACAATGGCGTATTATTCGCTTACGATGTGGCCGCGCATACGTATGTGAACATTGTGGATTTTTACGGCGGGAACGGAACGCAGCCAACCGGTAAGCTGGTCTGGGGAAACGATCAAAAGATCTATGGCGCAACGGCAAGGGGCGGCACGGCCATCTATGGACGAGGCGTGATCTATAGCTGGGACCCTTCACACAGGGTTTTTACAAGAATCTACAGTATCCTGGGCGCTCCCATACCCGGACAGCTGATCTATGCCTCTCCCACTGAATTTTTTGCCAACAGCGATACGGCCATTTATAAGTTCAATACTGCTACGATGGCTTTTGATAGGCTGTATTCGTTTGATCCGGGTGTTACCAGTGAACGTTTTTTGGGTACCCTTACCCTGGCCAGTAATGGCATTCTTTACGGAATCCGCTCGGCCGGATTGAACAATTATATCGGAGAGCTGATCTCCTTTAATCCTGTTACGAATACGTACCGGGTAATTTATAAATTTGACCAGGGTCCGGCCGTAGGTACTGCGAACGGCACGTTCCCAACCGGTGATTTGCAGCAGGGAGCTGACGGGCTATTGTACGGAACGGCCAGTGACGGCGGAAATGCGCCCGGACACGGAGCCATATTCTCTTTTAACCCAGCCAATGATACCTATGTTTTACGCTATTCCTTTCTGGCCTATGGCCCCCTGGGCGGCCGTCCCGGCACCCTGCAGAAGGGAATTGACGGAAAGTTTTACGGCTTCACTACCGAAGGAGGGCAATATAACCGGGGCACAGCATTTTGTTATTCACCCGCCGATCAGTCTGTGACCAAACTGACTGATATCAAGGATGATTTTTACGGAGGAAGCTTTATTCAAGGCATGCTCATTGCCAGCGACGGTAATTTTTACGCCACTACGTCCAACGAAGGCGCTAACCAGGCCGGCACTCTCTATACCTATATGCCCGGATCTCTAACCTATCAAACCCTGCTGGACTTTGACAGTAATAAAGGTACCTACCCCATTCCTAATTCCCTTCTGGAAGTGCCTGCCCGCTATAGCTTAACCTGTCCGCAGAGCAGAACCCTTATTGCAGGCGATCAATGCCGTACGGTAGTTACAGACATAGACCCCATCGTATTCCCATCCGGAACACAGGTGCAGTATACCTTACTGAACGCATCTACCGGAGGCGATACAATTAGTAAGGGGTATGGCAGCGCGAGCGGATTGGCCTTCAACCGGTTTCAGACAGAAGTATTATACACTATCACCAATCATCCGGAAGTCAGCTGTTCTTTCCAGGTAAACGTGATGGATACGACCCCACCGGTGTTATCCGTTCCGGACAGTATTTTCCATTGCTTTGATGACATGACTGCACCAGGATCGGGTAAGTATACCGTTCCAGCAGCACATGCTACCGATAATTGCACGCCTGTGGTGGCGTACCGATATGTGGTAAAGAACAGTCGCGGTACCATATTACGATCCGGTACTACCCCGGATGCCAGTGGCCGCTTTGAAGAAGGTAGAAATACGGTAGAATGGACCGTCAGCCAGTTGGAGGGCAGTTTGACCCCAGGACTGACTACCTATGACACCACGGTCGTTATGATCAATCCCAAGCTGTCCGCCAACCTGACCCTGGTTCGCCCACTGAGTGAAGGAACGTCTGTAAACACCTTATATCTGGGATATGCTCCTGCTTCCACCGCACGCCTTGAGGTAACAGCACGTTCCGGAAGCGGCGCCTATGCATTCAAATGGACCGTAACCGGCAATACCCTGACCTATACCCAGGATGCCCGAAATCCTGCATTTCTTTACGTGACAGCCCGCCAGCCCGGAACTGCTACCTTTACCGCAACGGTAACTGACAGCAGAGGCTGTAAGACGCAGGTATTTCGTACCCTCACCGTAGAGGACGTGCGTTGTGGTTCTTTTTCCGACAAGGTTACTGTTTGCAGAAGGTTAGGCAACCTTTCGTATCAAAGTCAATGTATCCCGCAAAACGAAGTTGCTGCTCTGTTGCATGCAGGAAGCCAGTTAGGTTCCTGCCCGGTATCCGGAACTCCTGTGGCTCGTATCCAGGAGTCTGCCCGGAAATGGCAGGGTGAAGGTTTGGTGCTCCAGGCTTTTCCAAATCCGAGCATTTCAGGTTTCAGGCTTACTATTACCAGTAACAGATCTGACGTGATACGATTGCAGGTGACCGATGCCACGGGTCGCCTTATTGAGGAGCGGGAAGGGGTGATACCCGGATCCACCCAGATCATCGGAACACATTATCCTGCCGGTATTTATGTATGCGAGGCTTTGCAAAACGGAGTCCGGAAACAACTAAAGATCGTTAAACAATAGTGACTTAAGTACTACCAGGCGGTGAGCTACGAGAATGCTCACCGCATTCTTTGGTTAGGTATACCTAAAACCACGAGTTACCAGGAAACGGCACCTAGGTGCGGCTCACCAGGTGTCCATCTTCCATTTCAATGATGCGCGTTGTTTTCTGTGCAAAATCCAGATCATGCGTAACTATCAACATCGTTTGTCCCTGTTTTGTAGACAGCTCACTCAAAATAGAATAAACGTTCTCACTGTTTTTCTTGTCGAGGTTGCCTGTCGGTTCATCTCCCATAATAATTAACGGATCATTGATCAAGGCACGGGCAATAGCTACCCGTTGCTTTTCACCCCCGGATAAATTCCGGGGAAATGCCTTACTTAATTTTTCAAGCCCTAAAGCAGAAAGCCAGCCATTCGCTTTGTCCTCAATTTCCTGGTAGGAGAGGCGTCCCAGCCTGAGAGCCGGAATCATTATATTTCTGAGTACCGAAAATTCATTGAGCAGGTAATGAAACTGAAACACGAAACCAATTTTCTCGTTCCGTATCCTTGCCAGAAAGGACTGCGACTGACCCGTCAGTCTTTCGTCTTCCAGGAAAAGCTCTCCTTCATAATCAGTATCCATAGTTGAAAGGATATAGAGCAGCATGCTTTTTCCGCAACCTGATTTTCCAACTATAGAAACAAATTCACCTTTCTGAATGGCCAGGTCGATACCATGAAGAACGGGCGTGCCGGCACTGGCATCAAATTGCTTGCGGATATTACATGCTTTCAAAACTGTATTCATAATTTATCGTCCTCGTATGATGGCTACAGGATCAACGCGGCTGGCT
>DATAHC010000343.1:0-5044 GCA_036263415.1 Flavisolibacter sp. | reverse complement strand
CCTTGCTTTTTGTTTTAGAAGTAGGGGTCTTTGTTTTTACTTTAACTTCTGTTCCGTCTTCTGGTGCCATAGCTGCATTGGAAGATGTGGAATTCAAGGCGAAGATGCCGGTAGGATCCTGCTCATCATACGCTTTACCTAGAGCAATATTCAGTGTTTTTGAAGTAGTATCCAGCATCAGGGTACCTTCTGGAACCTGTTTTCCGCTCTCCGTTTTTTGAGCCAGGATTCGGTAGGTAGAAGGTGATTGTTTTAAATACGCCTTCATTTTACCTTGTGGCAATCCTTCGATCCATACAATACCTTTATTGGAGGAATCAAGGGTGATCGTAACTACACCAGTGCTGCTCATCGTGGCATCGGTGCTGGCGGTTGCAGCGCCGCTGTTATTCAATTGATACGAACCTAACACAGGAAATGTTTTTTCGATGGTTAAGGCTTCCGGCATAGGCTGTAGTTTATACTTGGCAGCAATAGAGTCTACAGTCGATTGTGCAGAGGCTGTAGCACTGAATAATACACCGGCAATAAGTAAAGAGAACACGTTTTTCATATCTATACAATTTTAAGATTGGAAAGGTTTCGGCCACTACTTACATAATACTGTGCCAATTTTTGAAAATCACGCGGATTCCCGTCAAAAAAAATGTGCCTTTGTTAAATTCTTTAGCAAAATAAAAGCCTTCAGTATCTTCGCAATCCTCGCACAGGACAGCAGTTATGAAAAAAACAGACAGGCCTCAGAACGGAAAACAGCAGCCGGAAGAATTTATTGAAGTTTTCGGAGCCAAAGAGCACAATCTCAAGAATATTGACATCTCCATTCCTAAAAATAAGCTGGTCGTCATTACGGGTATCAGTGGCAGCGGCAAGTCTTCATTGGCCTTCGATACGATCTATGCCGAGGGTCAGCGCAGGTATATGGAAACCTTCGGAGCATATGCCCGGCAGTTCATAGGTGAAATGGAACGGCCTGATGTAGAGAAGATTACAGGACTGTCTCCGGTGATCTCTATTGAACAGAAAACGACGAATAAGAATCCCCGCTCTACCGTGGGTACTGTCACGGAGGTGTATGATTTCCTTCGCCTGTTGTTTGCAAGGGCCAGTGAAGCATATTCGTATAATACAGGCAAAAAGATGGTGCGCTGGAGCGAAGATGAGATTGTAGCGAATATTTATAAGCGCTTCGATGGCGCAAAGATTACCTTGCTGGCACCGCTGGTAAGGGGTAGGAAAGGCCACTACAGGGAGTTGTTTGAAGAGATCAGGAAGAAAGGTTTTTTGAAGGTCCGTATCGACGGGGAAGTGAAAGACCTTACTCCAAAAATGCAGGTGGACCGGTATAAGATTCACGATATAGAATTGGTGATCGACCGAATGAAGGTTACGAAGGATATGCGGATTCGCATTAGCCAGAGCGTACAGCAGGCACTCAAGACGGGAAAGGACCTGATGTTTGTGGCGTATGAACAGGAAAGTGGCAAGGGTCCGAAACAAGGCGAAGTGGCGTATAGCCGCCAGCTGATGTGTGAGGATACGGGTATCAGCTATGAGGAGCCGTCTCCCAATTCCTTTTCCTTTAATTCGCCTTATGGAGCCTGTCCTACCTGCAAGGGTCTCGGCCAGGTATATACGGTAGATATGAAAGCCATCATTCCGGACGACAGCCTGTCGATTAATGAAGGGGCGATCGCACCACTGGGTGGAGAACGGGAAGCCTATATTTTCCGGCAGGTGCAAACCTTGTCAAAGAAAAATAAGTTCAGCCTCGATAAGCCGGTTAAGGATTTGCCGCAGAAAGCCATGAACCTCATTCTCTATGGAAAGGAAGAAGGTATTGCTGCAGACGAATTGCAGTTCGATGACGAACAGATCGATACCAGTATTTATAACGGTGAATTTGAAGGGGTGGTCAACCAGGTGAAGCGGTGGTTTGCCACCAGCACCAGTGAAGCCATACAACGCTGGGCCGAAGGCTTTATGGAACTCACTACCTGTAAGACCTGCAATGGAGCGCGCCTGAAAAAGGAAAGCCTCTGGTTCAAAGTGGATGAGAAGAATATTGCGGAGCTGAGTCATTTCGACCTGATCCGGCTGTTGGACTGGTTCGATGGAGTAGAGGGCCGACTGAGTGATCGCCAGAATGTGATCGGAAGGGAAATTATCAAAGAGATCCGGGAGCGCTTGCAGTTTCTCCTGGATGTGGGATTGACCTACCTCACACTGGATCGGCCTACACGAACCCTCAGCGGTGGGGAATCCCAGCGCATACGCCTGGCTACGCAGATCGGATCTCAGCTGCAGGGTATTACCTATGTGCTGGATGAACCCTCGATCGGCTTGCACCAGCGCGATAACCAAAGGCTGATCACGGCCTTGAAGAATCTGAGAGATATTGGCAACAGTGTATTGGTGGTGGAGCATGATAAGGATATTATGCTGGCAGCCGACTACCTGATCGATGTGGGACCGAAGGCAGGCTTTCATGGTGGTCGCATCATGGCCCAGGGCACACCTAGCGAGGTGCTGGGTATCGATACACTGACAGCTCATTTTTTAAATGGCGAACGGGAGATCGCCGTACCGAAGGAACGCCGGAAAGGCAATGGCAAATGTATCGAGATCAAAGGCGCCAACGGCAACAACCTGAGGAATGTTTCGGTAAAGCTTCCTTTGGGAAAAATGATTGTGGTCAGCGGTGTTAGTGGTAGCGGTAAGTCCACGCTGATCAATGAAACGCTCTATCCTTTATTATCGCAATACTGTTATAATTCCAAAACCAATCCCTTGGAATACAAGGCGATCAAGGGACTGGAGCAGATCGACAAGGTGATCGAGATCGATCAGTCTCCGATCGGCCGCACACCCAGGAGTAATCCGGCCACCTATTGCGGATTCTTCACGGAGATACGGACCTTATTTGCGTCCATTCCTGAGGCTAAGATCAGGGGATATAATGCCGGGCGCTTTTCCTTCAATGTAAAAAGCGGAAGATGCGAAGTGTGTGAGGGCAGTGGTTTGCGTACGATCGAAATGAACTTTCTTCCGGATGTCTATGTGCATTGTGAAAAATGTAATGGTAAGCGGTATAACCGTGAAACCCTGGAGATCCGGTACAAGGGAAAATCCATTGCTGATGTATTGGATATGACGGTGGAAGAAGCGGTGGAGTTTTTCCAGAACGTACCCTTCCTTTATCGGAAGATCAAGGTGCTAGCCGATGTGGGATTAGGTTATATTACCCTTGGCCAGTCTGCCGTAACCCTGAGCGGGGGCGAAGCCCAGCGCGTTAAGCTGGCAACCGAACTGGCAAAACGCGACACCGGAAAGACTTTTTATATTCTGGACGAGCCCACCACGGGCTTACACTTCGAGGATATACATCATTTGCTGGAGGTACTAAATAAGCTGGTCGATCGCGGAAATACCGTTTTGGTCATTGAACACAATATGGATGTGATTAAGGTGGCTGATCATATTATCGACCTGGGCCCCGAAGGGGGGTCGGGAGGTGGCAGGATCTTGTTTGAAGGTACACCTGAAAACCTGCTGAATGTCAAAGAAAGTTTTACGGCACAATACCTCAAACAGGAACTGAATTAGAAAAGCCCCTTTAGGGGCTTTTATTTTAAGGCATCAGGGGTTTGTTTTCCAGTTGTTCAGGCTTTAGCACATATACGATCAGGGCACCTCCGATTCCGGCTACTAAGCTGAGCCACATGCCAAACGCGGTAAAGGACGTCTGCTGCAGGTACTGGATCAGGGTGAATAAAGCGGCACCTCCGAAACATCCTGCTACGATAAGTTTATTCTGTCCTGCAAAGGGTTTGGTCTTGTCACCCATATACGTAAGCGCTCCGGCTGCTATAAATCCGATAAAAGCGAGGATGCCAAGGTCATGCATACCATTCACAGACGTGGAAATAAAGCCACCGAAGGAAACTTTCCACCATGGTAAGAACATCGCAATGACCCCGATAGCAGCAGCGATCAATGCATAGAGCTTCTGTTTGTGAAAATTCATTTGTTCCATAACTGGATGATTTTGGTTGTGCCTACTCTTCTGGCTTTTCGGCATACGCCCCTTACTCTATTGATGGGTTTTCAGGAAATCCCGGAGTTAACAGAGGGGAATATCTTCAGGGGGTAGTTAAATTTAATAAAATGCGCTGACAAGTCCGGCATTTCTTTGATCCGTACCGGCTAAAGGCAGATAGTGCCACGGAAGGGTACTCTTCAAAAGCCGGTTCGCTTATCTTTGCGTCCCTAATTAGTTTTAATCAATCCCAATCAATTATGTTCCGTTCTCATACGTGTGGTGAATTAAGGATCGCAAATGTACAGTCACAGGTAACCCTTGCCGGTTGGGTACAAACCATCCGGAAATTCGGAGCCATCACCTTCATAGACCTTCGCGACCGGTATGGTATCACACAGCTGCTGTTTGGAGAAGACCTGAATGCTCAATTGGAGGCCAATCCGCTCGGAAGGGAATTTGTGTTGCAGGCAACGGGTCTGGTAACGGAGCGCAGCAATAAGAACGCAAACATTCCTACGGGCGACATAGAGGTTACGGTTCAGACTTTTCAGATACTGAATAAGTCGGCAGTGCCTCCTTTCACCATACAGGATGATACGGATGGCGGCGACGACCTGCGCATGAAATATCGTTACCTGGACCTGAGACGGAATGCCGTAAAGAAGAACCTTGAACTGCGTTATGCCGTGAACCGTGCTACCCGGGACTACCTTCACCAGAACGGCTTCATGGATATTGAAACGCCTTTTCTCATTAAGTCGACACCCGAGGGGGCTCGCGATTTCGTGGTGCCGTCCCGGATGAATCCGGGGCAGTTCTATGCGCTGCCACAATCACCCCAGACCTTTAAGCAGCTGCTGATGGTTAGTGGCTACGACCGCTATTACCAGATTGTAAAGTGCTTTCGGGATGAGGATTTGCGCGCCGACCGGCAGCCGGAGTTCACCCAGATCGACTGTGAAATGGCCTTTGTGGAGCAGGAGGATATCCTGAACATGTTTG
>DATAHC010000342.1:0-5288 GCA_036263415.1 Flavisolibacter sp. | reverse complement strand
CGCCGCAGGAAATTCCGATGATAGGTTTATGCTGGATCGTCATAAGAAAAATAAAGCGTAAATGTACAGATTTGCGCTCAGCTAGTCATCATAATGCACCACGGTAACCGTATCGTTCAGGCATTTCAGAAAGGCAATGATCTGCTTTTTTTCCAGGGCGGTCAAGTGAAGCTTACCCGGAGGAAGGGTGGTCGTAGCTGGCGCAATACCCAGTCCATAGCCACCACCCTGATCGTAAAAGTCCAAAACCTGCTCCAGTGTTTTAAAAACCCCATTATGCATATAGGGAGCCGTGAGGCTGGTGTTGCGAAGGGTGGGTGTTTTGAAAGCATAGGCATGAACCGGTGACTGGGTGAACCCTTCCTTTCCCTTATCGGGATCCAGTTTGGCTTTGCCTTTGCCAGCTTGAGGAACACCGAGCACTTCCGATTCGGATTCCGTATAATCCGGTGGAACAGAACCATTGAAGAAAGGAATAAAATGGCAGGTAGCGCATTTCGCCTTGCCGGTAAACAGGTTGAATCCTTTCTTTTCGGCAGTATTCAGGGCAGCCGGTTCGCCGTTCATATACCGGTCAAACCGGGCATTCATTGCCGTGAGCGAACGCACATAGGACGAGATCGCATTCGCAATATTATAGCCTGAAACCGGTTCCTTTTCGCCTCTGTAAGCAATATCAAACAGGTTTTTATAGGCTGGTATATCTTTCAGCTGCGCGGCACTTCGCTTTAAAGAACCATTCATTTCCCGGGTATTATGCACTACTTCGTCCAGTTGATTTTCCAGCAGGTTGGTGCGGCTGTCATAGAACTGTTTAGCCTGGAAGACACTGTTGATCAGGGTGGGGGTATTGCGTAACAGTGGCGTTTTACCGTCCATATCCACCGGAACGGCAAGGCCATCCGTAAAAGCCCGTTCCGGCTGATGACAGGAAGCGCAGCTTCTCTTTTTTGTGGCTGATAAAAGAGGATCGTAAAAAAGCTTTTTGCCCAGCGCAATCCGCTCCGGGGTAAGCTTATATTGTTCATCCGGGGTAAAGAACTGTATAGAAAAAGCATTTTTTGCAAAGAGCGACCGTGCCTTTGGATTGACCAGTCTTTTCCCGGCAGGCTCTGGGATGTTCATGCTTTCAGCAAAATGAGCCAGTTCACCATAGAGCGGATCAGCATATAATTTTATAAACCGGAGCCGGTCGAAGGATTCAAATGAAGTTGACCCGGAAAGGAAGCTTCGGGCTTTGGTGGTTAGCTGAAGAATCGATTCACATGGTTTATGCGCCGCTTCACCGTTTTCTTCAACCATCAAACGAATGATAGCGTCCATACCCTTCAGCGTTTCTTCTGCTTCCTGAACGGAGAATTCCGCTATCGGGGAATCATAGCCGGTAATTCCTAACGCGATCAGTCGTATCGCGGAAAACCGCAGGGCTTCCCATACGTATTCCGGCTTGAATTTGAGGGACCTATCCGTTTCGTTTTCCAGGCGATCCAGTAATGGCAGGAGAACGTTTATTTCCTGGCTTATCCGGTTCAACTTTTGCGGCTCCCATTTTGAAAAGAGCAGCTCTTCCATATGCTGAAAACCATGTGGCGGGATGATCGTAAACGGATTATCGTCCTCACTCCTGGGTATGGCAGGGCCATTAAGTATTTTGGATTCCAGCGGATTAAAGTATTCCGTAAGAACGGCGAGTTGCTTATAGGAACGACGGCTTTTCAGGAAACAGGTTTTTAATTCAGCAACGGGCAGATGGGAGGAACAGGAGCGCTGAAACCGGACCAGGTCTTTCCGCAATGAATCCAGGCGTGCGAGATACCATTTATCTACGGAGGAAAGCTGCTTATAAGGAGCGGAAAGAAAAGCCAGCGCGCAGGCACACGTAAAAATGACCATTATCCATGAAAATACCCTTGGTGGTTTTACGATCCTTGTTAGTTTATACATGAACGTTAGTCTTTGGTTATCAACAGAAGCGCACTACCAGATTCCCCTTACACGACAGTTCAAAAAAAGTAAAAATAAACAGTAAGCCCAATAAGGCATTGCAATTTTCCTTTATATCTACAATATTGCAGGAACGAACCTTAGACCAAAACCTGATATTCTGATGAAACCCATGAATTTCCTTAAAGCCTTACTGTTCCTCACAGGGCTTACCAGCGGTGCCGCCCTGATGGCCCAGACTACGATCATTCCTTCAGGCAGCAGCTGGAAATACTGGGCCAATACCCAGGCCAATGCTCCAGCAGGATGGCAGGGCAGCAGTTTTGACGACTCGGGCTGGCCCTCCGGAAACGCCCAGCTGGGATATGGAGATGGTGATGAAGCGACCATTATTCCCTATGGCCCGGATCCAAATAATAAATACATCACGACCTATTTCAGAAAAACGGTCACTATCACCGATCCCACTCAATTTGGAACCTTTTCTTTCAATGTTACCCGAGACGACGGTTATGTGCTGTATGTGAACGGCGTGGAAATGAACCGGAACAATATGCCCGCAGGCGCGGTTAGTTATACCACCCTTGCTTCCAGTGCCATAGAAGATGCCGTGATAAGCTTCAACATACCGAGCTCCAACTTTGTGGCGGGTAACAATGTAATTGCCGTGGAGATGCACCAGGCCAATGCCACCAGTTCGGATATATCCTTCAACCTTTCACTTGCAGGAACCGATTTATTTTCTGCAGGCTTACTGAGGGGTCCTTATCTGCAAATGGGTAATCAGACAGAGATCACGATCCGCTGGCGAACTACGAATGCTGAAAATTCCAGGATCGAGCTGGGTACCAGTTATGGTACTTACCCGATAGTAGTGAGCGACGCCACGGTTCTGAAAGAACATATTGTACGCGTAACCGGTCTCACAGCCGATACCAAGTATTATTACCGTATTGGCAATTCAACCAATATGGGTTCGGCCGATGCGGGTAAATTCTTTACAACAGCACCCCTGGCTACCACTACCCGGAAGATCCGGATCGCCGCTTTTGGAGACTGCGGCAGAAATAATACGACCTACCAGGACCAGAACCTTACCAACTATCAGAGTTATCTGTCCACCAACGGCATTGATGCTCCGGATGCCTGGATCTTATTAGGCGATAATGCCTACAGCACCGGATCCGACGCAGAATATACCAGTAATTTTTTCGGCATCTACGGCGATAATATTCTCAAGAACCACAAACTGTATCCAACACCCGGCAATCATGATTATGCCAATAATACGGCTAACAAGCCATCTCGGGCCATGCCGTATTACAGCAATTTCAGTACACCTCAGAATGCGGAATGCGGTGGAGTGGCTTCAAATAAACCGAATTTCTATTCCTTTGATATCGGCAACATTCATTTCCTGGCCCTGGATGCCTGGGGTATTGAAAGCGATGGAACCGAGATGGGAACCAGCGGCTCAACCATGCTGAAAACCTGGCTGGATGCCGATCTTGCCGCCAATACGAAGAAGTGGACGATAGCCTACTGGCACCATCCTCCCTACACGAAATCCAGTCATAATTCGGACAGTGAAACGGAACTGGTAAACATCCGTACGAATTTCATTTCCTTCCTGGAGAGCAGGGGTGTGGACCTGGTGATCAACGGTCATGCACATGCTTATGAAAGAGGCTATCTGCTCCGTAATTTCACCGGATCCTGGACTTCCTTCACGCCGGCCCTGCATGCAGTGAGTACCTCCAGTGCTACCTACACATCAAATACTACCTGTCCATACGTATATAATTCTACGCCGGCCAACCACGGCACCGTATATGTGGTAGCCGGATCGACGGGGGCCAGCGGCAGCGTAAATACCGGATTTGGCGCGAATGCGTTTCCTTTTTCCGTGAACGATGCCGGGATCTTTTATTTCGAAGTGGAAGACAACCGTCTGGATGCTAAAATGCTGCGCCGGAACGGAACCGTCTTCGACCAGTTCACCATCATGAAGGATGTTAATACATCCAATTCCATCACGATCAACCAGGGGCAATCCACCAGTTTATCCGCCTCCTGGCCAGGTACAGGGACCTATACCTGGAATACAGCACAGACCGGCAGAAGCATCAGCGTTACCCCACCGGTAGGTACCACTGCCTATACCGTAACCGATGATTTCGGCTGTGTTACCGACCAGTTCTCTGTGAATGTATTAGCGGTGCTGCCGGTGACGCTTTCGAAATATGAGGTGCGACAGGAAAAGAAGCAGGTGAGGATCGAATGGACCACCGCTTCAGAAACCAATGCGAAAAGCTTCACGGTGGAGCGATCTGCTGACGGGTCCATTTTCCAATCGCTGGAAATACTTGCAGCGAAGGGCAGTACAACCGCTACCACCAGTTATTCGGTTACCGATAAGCATCCGTTGAAAGGCCTGGGCTATTACCGTCTGGCGCAAACGGATGCAGATAACCATACCAGGTATTTTGATGTGAGAAAAGTGAATTATACGGAAGGCTCCGGATTTGAGGTAAAGCTCCATGCCGGTAGTCAGGGCGTGGCCCTATACATTAATAGTGCACAGGCAGGCAAGCTTTCACTGGAGATTTATGATCTCAGTGGCCGCCTGGTTCAAAGTGCAGATTGGACCCTTACATCCGGTATGAATGAAAAGGCCGTTAACCTGGGCAAGGGTAGTTATGTATTCAATTTCATTAACGAGAGCGGAGAGCGGGTCGTTCAAAAAGTAATCGTTCCATAATCCGATTGTTCTCAAGTGTATCGTTTAATCCAAACCGAATGAAAAAGTTAGTTGTTTTATGTATTGGTATGGCTTGCGCCGGCGCACTGCAGGCGCAGATCCTGAGGGCTTTCACGCCCCGCTATTCCAATACCTCGGTCCGGGGAAATATTGTATTTGTTTCCAACAACAGTATTACTTCTTCCGGTGGCGTAACAACAGAAGCTCCTCCGGGCGGCTCTTCCACCAACAACGGGAAAGCCTGTGTGAATCTGGATGTGGATGTACCACCGGCAGCTACCACCTATATACCCTACGGAGCGTCCTGGAAGTACCTGGATGATAACACAAGGCCGGCAGGATGGGAGACAACAGGCTTCGCGGATGGCACCTGGGCTTCCGGTAATGCGGAGCTGGGTTACGGTGATGGTGACGAGGCTACGGTCATCAGCTATGGAGGCGTGGCCACGAATAAATACATTACGGCTCTGTTCCGGAAAAGCGTAACGATCCCAACTCCTTCTTCTCATGTGAACTTCAAGCTTGATATTGAATATGACGATGGATTCATCGTTTATGTAAATGGGGTGGAAGTGGGCCGGGG
>DATAHC010000341.1:0-6347 GCA_036263415.1 Flavisolibacter sp. | reverse complement strand
CTTAAGATTAAATTCATGTAAGGAGTAGTCCACGGTCCACAGTCGACGGTCCACTGACGCGTACTATAATTTTCAATAGCTTGATTCAGGCTTCAGCCGGCGGACGTCAGACGTCTGATTTGGTGTGATCTACTTCGTAGTTTTACGAGATGGCGACCACACCGGCCCTATGATCATACGGCTTTCAATAAGGGGCGCGACCTTTCTTCAAATTCAAACAGAGCTTGCGAGAGAGCAGGTAAGCCATTTGCTTTCTTAGTATATTTGGAAAGAGCCTTTCTGAATTCCTCATCCTACCGAATAGTAACCGGCACCGTGCCTATTAAATGCTACTATTATGAACCGGTTATACTATTTCTCTATTGCTTTATGCAGTCTCCAGAGCCTTGTTTCCTGCAATGAAAAAAAGGAGGCACCGGCCCCTGCGCTGATCGAAGGCCTGAGCCTGAAACGTGGCTCCCTGATCGCCTGCGGAGCACCGGAGGGAAAGTTCGGGACGGTGCAGTTCGAGACCTCATGCGGTGCGGAGGTCAAAGGAGATTTCAACCTAGCGGTGGACCTGCTCCATTCGTTTGAATATGATGAGGCGGAAAAAGTGTTTGCCCGCATCATTGACAAGGAGCCTTCCTGCGCCATGGCTTACTGGGGTGTGGCCATGAGTAATTTCCATGCGCTGTGGACACCCCCCAATGAGGCGGAGCTGAAGAAGGGCAGCAAGGCAATTGCACTGGCGCGCTCCATCAAAAGCAAAACGAAAAGAGAGGCCGCCTATATCGATGCCATTGCTGCATACTATACCGGCTGGGAAACCACCGATCATAAAACAAGGGCACTGCGTTTTGAAAAAGCCATGGAGCAGCTGTACCGCAACTACCCGAACGATAAGGAAGCAGCCGTGTTTTATGCACTGGCACTGGACGCGGCTGCCGATCCGACGGACAAGACTTTTGCCAGGCAGCAGAAGGCGGGACGCATCCTGAACGGCTTGTATCCCGGTGAACCGGATCATCCGGGGATCATTCATTACCTGATCCATACCTACGATGCCCCCGAGCTGGCGGAACAGGCCCTGCCGGCCGCCCGTAAATATGCTTCCGTAGCGCCATCTTCCTCACACGCCCTGCATATGCCCTCGCATATCTTCACGCGGCTGGGCCTTTGGAAGGAATGCCTGCAATCGAATGAAGTTTCTGTTTCGGCGGCCCAATGCTATGCCACCGCGGCAGGCATCGACGGACATTGGGATGAAGAGCTGCACTCCCTGGATTACCTGGTATATGCCCACTTGCAGCGGGGTGATAATAAGAAGGCCCTCGAACAGTTAAAGTATACGGAAGCCATCAGCAAGGTGACGCCCACGAATTTCAAAGTAGCCTATGCATTTGCGGCCATCCCTTCGCGTTATGTGCTGGAGAACAAGCAATGGAAAGAAGCCAGCGGGCTGCCCCTTCACGCGGGTATCGACTGGAAGGCCTACCCCTGGCAGGAGGCGATTGTTCATTTCACGCGCCTGTTAGGGTTCGCGCATCTGAAGGATAGCAAAGGGGCACAATCGGAATGGAAAACACTTCAGGACCTGCAGGCTAAACTGGTGCAGCAGAAGGACGCGTACAAGGCCAACCAGGTCGGCATACAGCTAAAGTCCGGTGAGGCCTGGATCGCCTGGGCATCGGGTCGGCAGCAGGAAGCGGTGCAGCAAATGCAGGAAGCCATGGAGATGGAAGATCATACGGAGAAGCACCCGGTAACGCCCTGCGAGGTGGTGCCCGCAGCGGAGTTGTATGCCGATCTGCTGATGGAAGTGGGACAATCCGGTCAGGCGCTGCAGGCTTATGAGGCGGACCTTAAGAAGCATCCCAACCGGTTCAACGGATTGCTGGGTGCCGGCAGGGCCGCGGAGAAAACGGGAAACAAGGATCTGGCTACTTCCTACTACCGGCAGCTGCTATCGATCGTGACTACGGACAGTACGGACCGCCCGGAGATGGTGCAGGTGCGCGCTTATGTGAAGGGAGGGTAAGCGATGTCAGATTTCAGATGTCAGATGTCAGATATAGGGTCGCCTTCGTCATTTGTTTCGCGCGGAGGCGCAGCGTTCGCTGAGGGATGGCTTCACCATTTATTAGTTCGCCCGGAGCTAAAGGGCAAAGGAGAATACAACTTATAGGTATTGGGTATTTCCTATTTGCTGCTGGTTAGGTTGAGCCGCAAAGACACGAAGAAGATTAGCGGATTTGTTGATTAGCAAATTAGCTAATGACGGTAAAAGATAGGACTGCATAAAAACGCCCCCATTCACTATTGACTATTCACTACTCACTATTGACTCCTTCGAAACTGCAGGTCGAGCAGGGGATTCTTCCGGCCCGTGCCGAGCTTTTCCGCTTTGGTGAAATAGGAAGGATTGTACTGGTAGCCGGCCATGAGAAATAGGGGATACAGTTCATCAGGATTGTAATGATCGATCTGCTGATAGGTCCATTTTTGTTCCCCCAATGCCTAGGGCGACAGCCAGTCCAGCGCGGTGCGGATGGTGGCGCCTTTGGAGGTAGTCAGCTTCCAGAGATCTACACCGGCCTTTTCGGCGAGGCGGGCCACATCGAACCAGCCGGCCAGGTTCATGGAGCTGTAGCTGAGTGCGCGGGTGCGTTCCAGCTCCAGGGGCTGACTGCCTTCGGCAGTGAGCTGACTGTCCAGCAGGGCCTTGCTTTCTAAAGCCAGCTGACGGGCCTTTTCCTTTTCCCCGGCAAAGAGCGCAAAATCGATGACCTGGACATAATAGAACGTGCCGTGATTATTCTTTGCGGCATGTTCCTCTTTTCCATTCTTACTGGTGAGCATCCATTGCAGGAACTGGCTATACCATTGCTGCAGTGCCTTGGTATCGGCAGGCTTCCAGGCATCGCTGTTCTGCAGCAAGCCGATAGCATCGACGATGCCGGTCAGCGTTCTGGATTCGATGATGCCGATACCCCTTCCGGTATTGATGCCCGGAATGGCCTGCCCATAATCGAGGTTGGGATTCATGCGCGTGGCAGTATCGGTGAACCAGTAGCGGATCAGGGAGCTGGCTTTATCGGCATACTTCTTTTCACCCGTGAAATACCAGGCTAACGATAATGTTTTGATAGCACCTTCCATCTGGTCGAGGTATTTCTTATCGGTGATCTTATAGATCTCCGGGTTGCGCTCACCATCCCTGCGTTTATAGGGAAGTCCGTTAGGCTTGGTGCTGTCGTACCAGAAGTAGGGCGCCTGGCTCATATAATCGTGCTTGTTGCCGCTGGCGGGAACAAATTCCTTGTCCATCACCGATACGGGCTTCATGGTAAGGAAGGGATCGGCTTTGCGGCGTAGCGCGGAGATGAGGTTCTGTGCGGAGGTATCGTGGGAGGATGCTTTTTGCTTGATAGCAGCCAGGTAGGCCCCATCCATGAGGTAAACGGTGGGTAACTGGGCATGGAGCGCTATAGCGAAACAGAATGAAAATGCGACGAAGAGAACGGGTTTCATATGTGCGTGTTAGGGTAGGGTGAAGTTAGGAAGAAGAGAAGAATCAAGATAGCTGATTTTATGGCAGATGTGAGATTTCAGATGTCAGATTTGGGGTCGACTTTAAAGAGATCATTTCCTTTAGGCATCAACGGTTCAGTATTGGTTTCGAACTTTGATTCTTTACATCTGGCGTAGGTTGAACCACAAAGCCACCAAGTCACGATGGTTCACAAAGATTGGCTTCTAACTATGGTAGTTCATAACTGTAGCTACATACAGACCGTCATTGCGCGTGTCCGCCTCTGGCGGAAGCGCGAGCGAAGCAATCTCGCTTGGGGTCTGACTATAGTAACGATTGACTTTATTACAGTGAGAGCCGTCATTGCGAGGAGGAACGACGAAGCAATCCCCAGCTACAGGAGGAAAGGTCGCCCTTGCATTCTTCTTCCTTAGAGTCATATTTTCATTTGGCTTATTTTAAAGCAAACATACTATCGCAATAAGAGGCCACTTTTCCGATTTTAAACGAAATGAAACGATCTTAAACAACTTTGACTGAAATTGACTGATTTTGACGGAAAGGGCATAAAAAGGGGCCTGGGCGATACAGCCCAACCCCATGGTTTTTATAGGCGGAAGTGTGGCGGTTCGTGGATGGGAAGGGTATTGCGCATACTGTCGCTACCCTTTTGATACGGCTTCTCTATGGCTTCACTAGCTAGTTAGCACGAAGGATGCGGCAATTCTTCAGGGTTATGCAGCCAGGAGATTATAGCTGTCATTTTGCCAATGGGCTGCCTGTTCCTTCTTTGGCTTTTCAATTGCAGGTGATCCGGGTATATAACTGATCGGACACCAATTTGATCTCCTTTCGGATCTCTTTAAAATGCTTCCGGATAACGTGGCGGTTTGTGCGATCGGGATGGTGCTGCAGCTGCCGGATCTTTTGCTCCAGGCTGGTATAATCGATGCCGGCCATTTTCAATTGCTGAAACAGTTCCTCTAATGTAAATTCTTTGGGGACATCGCTCCATTTCTTAATCGGTTCTTTCATGCGGGTTCCTGATTGATTTCCCGAAATAAGGTCAGTTGAACATTGTATGATACCGGATTGTCCGGTAGTTTACCGGCGTTCTATTGAATTGTATTATTTTTAATTGTATCAAACCACCGCGCATGAAAGAGAAAGCCATTCATATCGGCCGCAATATCAAAAAGATCCGCGAATTCAGAGGCTACCGGCAGGATTTCCTGGCTTCGGAACTCGGTATCTCACAACAAACCATGTCCGACCTGGAAGCCCGGGAAAAGGTGAATGAAGAGCAGCTGGAAAAAATAGCACAGATCTTGAATACGACTCCGGAGTATATCAAAAACTTTGACGAGGATAAAGTGATCACGAATAACTATTATAATCAGGAAGGTTCATTTCCTAACAATCAAGGGTCATATCTGCAATCGTTTAATAGAGAATGCACTTTAAATCCTATTGATGAATTATTGAAACTGGTTAATGAGAATAAAGAGTTGTATGAACGACTATTGAAAGCAGAAAAGGAAAAGAATGAATTACTGGAGAAGCTATTAAAAAAATAGCTTCGTATGTTATTATGTATCCTTTAGAAAATAATCTTACTCTATGACAAATTCATTTCTTGATTTAGACTATATCATTGCTTTGAATGAAAAGCGTGTCAATGAATCTCAAGACTCATATGCAAAGGTTCTTGAACGACTTCCGACCTTAGTCATTATTTATACTGCTTTGGCAATTTTCATCGTACCACTTATTCAAAGATTACTATTGCATGAAATAATGAACTTGATCTATTCTATTTGCTTCTTGGCATATGTTCTGCTATTTGGTTACTCTGTTTATTATACTGTACGTTTTATGATCCCTGTTAAAGTTGCCTACCTACAAGCACCAAAGATGTATTATACTGTTCTGAGAACTGAATATATAGCACAAGGGTATAATGAAGTTCAAACAGGTAACTTGTTAAAAGCATCCTATATTCAAGAGTTGGAAGAGGCTATAGACAGGAATAATGCAGTATTCACCAGAAAAAGTTCATTATATTATAAAGCCTTGATATTCAGCTTACTTGCTTCTTTGCCATACCTTGCTTGTTTAGGGTATCATCTATCATTAAAAAATGATTCACCGCAGAAGGTAGAAGTAATAAATCTCAAATAAATCTCTAACTTTATAGAAATAAGGAAAATGTCAAAAGGTACTGATAAATCGAAGGTTGAAGGTGGAACAAATTCAAGTTTAACATCATCCACAACTTCATCTCAGCCTACAAGACTGCCTGGCATTCAAGATGACCAGGTGATACCTTCACATCCGAGGTTAATAAAAGAGAACAGTAATAAAATCAGTACTAAGTAGAAACTATTCTTTCATTTCATTTAAGGATAAAACTTAATAGTGCTTTGCATTTTATTCTTGCAAAGCATGTACCCCACCTGTCGCATTCTGCCCTTATTTCGTCGTCATACAATCCCCCGAATTACCGGTAAGCTTCCGATCTTTAGTACCTAATAAAATTCATTATGAGAAAGATCATTGTTTTATCCATGATCACACTGGATAATGTTATGCAGGCTCCGGGCGGGCCTAAGGAAGATACTTCCGGAGGCTTTGAATACGGAGGATGGGTAGCGCCTTATAATGATGAGATTTATAAGAG
Organism: Flavisolibacter sp.; assembly: GCA_036263415.1. Classification (GTDB taxonomy): domain Bacteria; phylum Bacteroidota; class Bacteroidia; order Chitinophagales; family Chitinophagaceae; genus Flavisolibacter. The sequence continues at coordinate 153 of DATAHC010000341.1, read as the reverse complement.
CGCCGTGCAACAGGAACTGCAGCCGGCGGACTACCTGCTGGGGCGGAAGACCTTTGAGATATGGGCGTCGTACTGGCCGCAGCACGGGGACTTCTGGCCGGGCATCAATGAAGGAATGAAGTATGTGTTCTCCAAAAAGTTGCAGGATTCGGA
>DATAHC010000340.1:0-3477 GCA_036263415.1 Flavisolibacter sp. | reverse complement strand
TCAGCCAGACCCCGGAACACCGGGCACTCCTGGTGAGCCGGATGAAGAAGAAGAGAAGGAAGAGCGCGCCGAAGTAGATACGCGCATGTTATATAAGCGCCTGGAGAAATACTTTTTCCAAACCCGCAGCATTTACCTCTGGGGTGTTGTGGATGACAAGTCAGCCAAGGATGTCGTAACAAAGCTATTATTACTGGAAGCCGACAAACCCGGTGAAGAGATCAAGTTCTTCATCAGCAGTCCCGGCGGATCGGTAACCAGCGGCATGGTGATCTACGATACCATGAAGCTGATCCAGTCGCCGGTCAGCACCATCTGTATGGGATTGGCCGCTTCCATGGGTAGCATCCTGCTGAGTGCCGGTGAGAAAGGAAGACGCTTTATCTACCCGCATGGAGAGGTCATGATTCACCAGCCTTCCCTGGGCGGACATATTCAGGGCGTAAGTGCCGATATGGAGATCCATGCCGAACAGATCCTGAGAACAAAAGAAATGGGCGCCCGCATCCTGGCCGAAAATACCGGACAGACCATCGAGCGGATCCGCAAGGATTTTGAAAGGGATTACTGGATGGATGCCGATAAATCCATTGAATATGGAATTGTAGATAAGGTGCTGAATAAGCTCGTATAAAATAGTACCGGCATCAAATAGTTATGATCCCGCCTGATGGCGGGATCTTCTTTTAGACAAAACGGCTCATTTTCAACTTCTTACTTATTAAAAACGGGTTTCTTTGAACGATTGACCCTGTATTTTGAACTGCTGAAGCTCCCGGTTCCCCTAATACTTTCTTATTATTTCCCGGGGATCAGCAGAACCCTGAAGTAATTTTCTATTTTTGTACGTTCAAATGCAGCTTTTGCTGCAGGAAATCGTTCTAACTAGTACCAGAAACAACTAAATGGCAAAAAACATTCTACACTGTTCGTTCTGTGGTCGCAGCCGTGATGAGGTGAAAATACTCATTGCCGGTCAGGAAGGACATATCTGTGAAAACTGCGTGGAGCATGCAAGGGAGATCATCGACCAGGAACTGATGGTGCGCGATGAAAAATCACCGGCCGGTACCGCCTTCAAGCTGACGGTCAAAAAGCCGATGGAAGTAAAGAAATTCCTGGATGAATATGTGATCGGACAGGATGAGGCAAAAAAAGTACTGGCAGTGGCAGTATACAATCACTACAAGCGCCTTCAGTATAAGACCTCCGATGTGGCAAAGGATGAGATCGAGATCGAAAAAAGCAATATCGTAATGGTGGGTGAAACCGGTACGGGCAAAACCCTGCTGGCCAAGACCATTGCCAAACTGCTGAATGTTCCTTTCACCATCGTGGATGCCACCGTATTTACAGAAGCCGGTTACGTGGGCGAAGATGTGGAAAGCATCCTTACCCGTTTGCTGCAGGTTTGTAATTATGATGTGGCAGCGGCGGAACGCGGAATTGTTTATATTGATGAAATTGACAAGATCGCCCGCAAAAGCGATAACCCTTCCATCACCCGTGACGTAAGCGGTGAAGGCGTGCAGCAGGGGATGCTGAAATTGCTGGAAGGTACCGATGTACTGGTGCCTCCACAGGGTGGAAGAAAACACCCGGAACAAAAACTGATTAAGATCAATACGCAGAATATTCTCTTTATCTGTGGTGGTGCTTTTGATGGTATCGATAAGATCATTGCCCGCCGTGTGCAGACCAATACCATCGGTTTTAACGTGGATAAGGTATTGCAGGATAATATGAAGAAGAACCTGTTGCGTTATGTGAATGCCCAGGATCTGAAAACATTCGGACTGATCCCTGAATTGCTGGGACGCCTTCCCGTGGTAACCCACCTGGATCCGCTGGATGCTGAAACGCTGAGAGCCATTCTGACAGAGCCTAAGAATGCACTGATCAAACAATATATCCGTCTTTTCGAGCTGGAAGGCATCAAGCTGACGCTTGATAACGACGTACTGAACTTCATGGTGGAAAAGGCTATGGAATATAAACTCGGCGCCCGTGGGTTGCGCAGCATCTGCGAAGGGATACTCACCGATGCCATGTTTGAACTGCCTTCTTCCAAGGAGAAGTTCTTCAACCTGGATATGGAATATGCGCAGCGCAAATTTGATAAAAGTAAACTGAGCCTGTTGAAGGTAGCCTGACAACCGGACCGGAATTCATAATTATAAATCACGAAACATGTTTGGAATTAATAAGGACAATGCACAGGGACAGGTTACGGAACTCATTGATAAATTAAAATCACAGGCAGGCCTCAACGATGAACAGGCCCAGCAGGTGATTGAAACCATAAAGAACTTCGTAGTCGATAAATACCCGATGCTGTCGGGAGCTGTCAACAACCTCTTTAAATAAAGAAAACCCGCCGGATGGCGGGTTTTCTTTTTATGTTTCTTGTGGTATCCATTAAAAATCCCGCCTTTCAGCGGGATTTATTCGGTTCAGTACATAGGCTTGGTTCCGTCCTGAGTATTCGTTTAACTGCAGCCCATGCTGTTACCGCAATTCAGGCATTTGTAACAGGTACCGCTTCGCACCGTAATGTGTCCGCAGGTGTTACAGGCCGGTGCATCGCTTTGCATGGTCTTGGCAGCAATATTAACAGCGTCTAAGGCAGCAGGCGCTTTCTGCACTGCTTTTACCGCCTGTGGTGCGGAGGCTACCACGCGCACACTGGATAACTCCGGCTGCTTTACCGGCTCATCCCAGGCTTCGTTTCCCGTATTCATTACTTCCGGCTTGTCCAATACATGAACCAGGTCGGTACGGCTCAGGTACTCGTAACCCAGCACACGGAAGATGAAGTCTACAATCGATGTAGAAGACTTGATGTTCGGATGCTCCACGAATCCGGCCGGATCGAACTTCGTGAACACGAATTTCTCTACATACTCTTCCAGAGGAACACCATATTGAAGACCGATCGACACCGCGATGGCAAAGCAGTTCAGCATGCTGCGCATGGTAGCGCCTTCTTTAGCCATATCGATGAAGATCTCTCCTACCGTTCCATCAGCATATTCACCGGTACGCAGGAAGATGGTCTGCCCATTGATCTTCGCTTTTTGAGTGAAGCCTCTTCTTTTAGCAGGCAGCGCTCTTCTTTCAACAATGCTGGCCAGTTTGCGCTTTAACTGCGTATCCGGAGAAGCCTGTACGCGCTTGGTCACTTCATCCAGTAATTCGTCGATAGTCAGTTTACCCATATCCACGAAATGGCTGTCTGCTGCGGCCAGCTCCTGTGCCAGGGTTTGTGCTTCTTCAGCCTCCTGAGTATCTTCTTTCTTTTTCTTGTCGCTTTTATTGCTCAGTGGCTGAGACAGTTTGGAACCGTCGCGGTACAACGCACAGGCTTTCAGGCCCAGCTGCCAGCTAAGCAGGTACGAATCGGCGATCTCTTCGATCACAGCTTCGTGCGGCAGGTTGATGGTTTTGGAAATGGCTCCTGAAATGAATGGCTGTGCA
>DATAHC010000339.1:0-18703 GCA_036263415.1 Flavisolibacter sp. | reverse complement strand
CCTCACTGGTTTCTATCATTTCCCTTGTTTACAAACACTTGTTCTTTCCTTTGTCTTCCGCCTTTGCCCTTGCCATCATTTCCTTGCTTTTGTCATCCCTACACGCTCTCTGTCATCCCGACGAAGGAGGGATCTGTTTCGCCCTACGCAAAAACAAACGGAGGAAAAGACCGTATGCAAGTTCCCCACTCATTACTGATCACTGATTACTGATCACTCATCATTTTTCCATTTTGTCGAAAAGCGGACATTTGATTTCCCGGAAAATTGTATATTACCCTGCTTTTGAGAAAGGTCGCAACCATATTGCTATTGGGAATCCTGTTCTTCAACTTCATTGGCTACCAATGGGTTTATAACTATTTCCTGAACCGGGCCGACCATCGATTGGAAGCGCGGCTGGACCGGAACGAGTATGACGAAACTTCCCTTACCCGGATCAGTGTTCCCCTGAATGTGCCCTATCAGAATGCCTGGGATCAGGAATTCCAGCGCTACGATGGAGCCATTGAACTAAATGGGATCCACTATAAATATGTCAAGCGGAAGGTTACGGCCGACTCACTCATTTTGCTTTGTCTCCCTAATGCAGACCGATCTACCGTGCAGGTGGAAAAAGCAAATTACTTCCAACATACAGGTGTTGCCTTTCCTTCAAAAAATCAAAACTCTAAAAACGCTGATGGTCCTGTAAAGAACCTGGCGATAGAATATCAAGCGGAAGCGAATCACTGGACGATCGCTCCTGCCGATCAAATCCCAACCCAATTTACCTTTCTTCAAAGCGCAAGCCTCAAGGAACGGGAGCGCACTTTACCCATTCAGCCTCCCGAATGCTAATTGCTATATACGCTTCTCTTTTCTCTTAACAATGCTGACCAATGTAATCAACCGATGCGCACCACGCATCGCACCATCTTTTTACTACTAAAAACTGTTTATGAACTTTTTTCGCCTGTTCAGGCAGGTATTGCCTGCACTTGGATTGCTAACCATCCACCAATCCTCTTTTGCCCAAACGGACAACGATGCCGATATGATGGCCAAAGGTTTGTTCTGCGCCGGACCTATGTACAGCTACAGCAGCTGGGATCATTACTGGGAAGGCAAATTGAACCGAACCAACGAAAACCTGGGAACGGTATCTACCAAAACCATTTCCGTAATGGGCAATTACGGCATCTCCAAAAAGCTGAACATCCTGTTCAATGTACCCTATGTACAAACGAAAGCCTCTGCGGGAACGATGGCAGGGCTGAAAGGCTTTCAGGACCTCAGTCTTTTTCTGAAATGGAAGCCGTTGAAAATGGACCTGGGTAAGGGTAAATTCAGCCTGGCGGCTGTAGCGGGCTATTCGACACCGCTTACCAATTATGCGGCAGACTACCTGCCCCTTTCCATAGGCCTGCAAAGCCAGAACCTGACCGGACGCGTGATCGCCGATTACCAGTACAAGAAATTCTTTGTAACCGGTGCAGCAGCCTATGTATACCGCAATAATATCAAGATCGACCGCACGGCTTATTACACTACGGAGATGCATTATACCAATGAGGTGAAGATGCCCGATGCCGGTTCCTTCCATGTGCGCACCGGCTACCGCAGCAAGACCCTTCTGCTGGAAGCGGTGTTTATGAACTGGACCACTTTCGGTGGCTTTGACATAACGCGTAATAATATGCCTTTCCCCAGTAACCGCATGAACATGACCACGGCAGGCCCCAGCATCAAATGGAGACCTAATGGCATTGTGAAAGGATTTACACTACATGCAGGTGCCGACTTTACACTGAAAGGACGTAATGTGGGCCAGGCACAAACCATTTATGGCGGTATTTACTACATCTTCAACATCAACCACAAAAACTAACCATGAAAAAGATATTCTATTTATTCGTGATGCCGGCTATCGTTGTGATGGTACTGCTGGCCTGTTCCAAAAGCCTGAATGAACGCACCGCCGACCTGGCACCCCTGGTGCCTTCCAAAACCGATGCTGATGCCGGTAGCTGGAAAACCGTATTGCTGGCTGCGCCAACAGATATAACTGTACCGGCACCCATTCCTACCAATAATCCGGACTACATCGCCCAGATCAACGAGATCAAGGACTGGCAGTCGAAGCTGACCGAAGCCGACAAGGCCGCTATCCAATACTGGAGCGCCGGCGCCGTAATGCGCTGGAACGAAATTCTCCGCGAGCTGGTAGCGAAGCATAACCTGCCTCCGTATCAGAATCCGGACGGTACGTATCCCGCTCCGAGTGCCAATACCCCGTTAGCGTACCCCGAGTTTCCTTTTGCGAATCCTCCCTACGCTTCCCGTGCTTATGCATATGTAAGCGCCGCACAGTATGATGCCCTGGTATCGGCTTACTATTATAAAAAACAGTATAACCGTCCTGCTCCCTATAAGGTAGACACGACATTGAAAGTACTGGTATCCAAATCTGACCTGGGTGCTTATCCATCGGAAGATGCCACAGTGATCGGTGTAACCGTTGAAATGCTGAAGCTGTTGTTCCCGGGCGACCAGAGCTTCATTCAGCAAAAGGCCGATGAGCATAGAAGAGCGCGTATCATGGCCGGCGGCAATGTTCGCAGCGATATGGAAGCCGGAGAAGCTTTAGGAAAGGCCGTGGCACAGAAGTTTGCCGTACGTGCCCGTGGTGACCGTGCCGGACAGGCTATAGGTAATCCAGCCGACTGGGCCAAGCTGGCGCAGAACTGCGTGGACCGAGGTGAAACACCCTGGATCAGCCTGGAAACACCGAAGCGTCCTCCCATGCTGCCGATCTATGGAAAAGTGAAGACCTTCTTATTCGACTCCCTCACGGCCGTTTCCTTACGTCCGGGACCTCCTCCTTCCGTTCACAGTGAGCAGATGCTGAAGGAGACCAAAGAGATCGCCGACCTGGTAAAGAACCCCAGCCGTGACAATATCCGCATTGTGCATTTCTGGGCTGATGGCGTTGGCACGTATACACCGGCCGGTCACTGGGATGCCATTGCCGCCGAAGACTTTGTAAAGAAGAATTACAGCGAGGTGCGCTGGGCGCGTAATATGGCCCTGCTGAATATGTCGCTTATGGATGCCGGCGTGGTATGCTGGGATACCAAGAATTATTATTTCAATCCGCGTCCTTCACAAATGGATCCTTCGATAAAGACCATCACCGGAGTACCGAATTTCCCTTCTTATATCAGCGGTCACTCCACTTTCAGCGGTGCTGCCGCAACGGTATTAGGTTACCTGATACCGGAAAGGGCGGCAGACTATGCCGCCATGGCACAGGAAGCCTCCCTGTCCCGCATGTACGGCGGCATTCACTACCGTACGGATTGTGAAGTGGGCCTGAAAGTAGGAAAGAGCATTGGCGATTATGCCATTCAGAGAGCTAAAACAGATGGCGCCGATTAAACTGTAAGCAATGCGACCTTAAACCCCAGGGAGAAGTACATACTTCTCCCTTTTTCATCTCATTCACTTCCTCTTAACGTCTTTTCACTAAATTTTCCGGCGCAAATTTTCGCTCCACCAAACGATATATTAGTTTTACGTTTGAAATGAACAGGGTCTTTATTTTTATTTTTCTACTCGCCGCTTTGGCCTTTCCCGGAAAGGTAAGAGCCTGCCCTGAAAACGGACATCAGTCCTGGTTCGTTTCTGTAGATCGTAGTGTAAAAGCAGCACCGATAGTTTGGGACGCCTCTGATCTATCCAGGAATAAGGAAATTCTGAATGCAGCGGAAGACGAGGATGATGAGGAAGAAGGATGTGTAAAAAGACGCATCTCTTTGTTCCGCGATCTCCTGGTTTTTTCCAGGGCTTTGACCCTCCCTGTCGCTTCAGTCGCCAGTCTTTCCCTATATCTTCCCTCCCGCAACGACCCTTCCGACGCGTGGCGATATCTGGTGAACCGGGTGATCCGGATCTGACCGGAAGCCTTTCCGGTTGCTTCAGCTAATGAATTATTGCTCTAAGGAAGCTTTTGCTTCCGGTTACACTTTATAATCATTCTCCTTTATATCATGAACAGAATCGTAATGCTTATGGGCTTGTGTGTCATAGTATGTCATACAAGCTGTTCTTCCCGGAAAGAAGTACCGGAAGAGACCGGCAAGTATGCCGTAACCACACCGTTAAAAGCCGATACGTCTTTTGCCAAAGAGTATGTGTCGCAGATCAAATCCGTCCGCAATGTTGAGATCAGGGCGCAGGAAAAAGGTTACCTGCAGCAGATCTATGTGGATGAAGGACAGTCTGTAAAAGCTGGCCAGCTGCTTTTCCGCATCATGCCCAAGATCTATGAGGCCGAATTGCTGAAAGCACAAGCAGAAGCCCGGGCTACAGCCATTGAAGTGCAGAACACAAAAGTGTTATCCGACAAGAACATTGTTTCGAAAAATGAGCTGGCCCTCGCTCAGGCAAAAGCTGATCAGGCAAAAGCCGAGGTAGCCCTGGCACGTCTTCACCTTTCCTTTACTGAGATACGAGCTCCCTTCGATGGGACCATCGACCGCATACCCCTGAAGCTGGGCAGCCTTATCGACGAAGGTGAGCTGCTGACCAGTTTATCAGACAACAGCCAGGTATTTGCCTACTTCAACGTATCGGAACCCGAATATCTGGATTATAAAACTTCCGCTGCTTCCAGCACTCACCCGAATGTGAGCCTGTTGCTGGCCAATAACCAGGCCCTCCCCTATAAGGGAGTGGTGGAAACCGTAGAGAGCGAATTTGACAGCGAGACCGGCAACATTGCCTTCCGCGCCCGTTTCCCCAATCCGGACCGGCTATTGAAGCATGGCGAAACAGGAAAGGTACAAATGACAGTGCCGCTTCGCAATGCCTTGCTGATCCCACAGAAAGCAACTTATGAAATACAGGATAAGATCTATGTATTTGTAGTGGATCAGAATAATGTAGTGAAGTCCAGACAGCTGACTATCAGCAATAAAATGACGGACCTGTATGAGGTGTCTGGCGGACTCGCCGAAAAAGACCGCATCCTCATTGAAGGCGTTCAGAAAGTGAAAGAGGGTGATAAGATCGAACCAGTGTTCAAGGATCCCAGAGAAGTTGTCGCCAGCCTGAAATTATTCACAGAATAGTGTCCGTTCCATTCCTAAAACCAGATTCATGTTTAACAGATTTATACACAGGCCCGTCCTGTCCATCGTAATATCGTTAGTGATTGTGCTGCTGGGCGCTTTGGCCATCACGCAACTGCCTGTAACGCAGTTTCCATCGATCTCACCACCTAAGGTGAATGTAACCGCTGAATACCCCGGCGCCAACGGCGAGTTGATGACCAAGGCCGTTCTAATCCCACTGGAACGAGCTATCAATGGAATTCCCGGCATGAAGTATATGGCTTCCGATGCCGGTAATGATGGTGAAGCTACTATCCAGATCATCTTCAACCTGGGAACCGATCCGAACCTTGCTGCCGTGAATGTTCAGAACCGTGTGGCTTCTGTAATCAATAAACTCCCACCCCTGGTAGTGCGGGAAGGCGTTAAGATCACCCGGGAAGAATCGAACATGCTGATGTACATTAACCTGTACAGCAAGGATGCGAATATGGATCAGAAATTCCTGTTCAACTATGCAGATATCAATATCCTCTCCGAGCTGAAGCGTGTGAATGGCGTAGGCTTCGCCGACATTTTGGGAAACCGGGAATATGCCATGCGCATCTGGCTGAAGCCTGATAGAATGCTCGCCTATAAGATTTCTGCCGACGAAGTGATGAAGGCACTGGACGAGCAAAGCCTGGAAGCTTCACCGGGCAAGACGGGCGAAAGCTCTGGCAAGCGTTCACAGGCTTTTGAATATGTATTAAAATATTCGGGTCGCTTCAGCACTCAGGAAGATTATGAGAATATTGTATTACGATCCAATGCGCAGGGAGAATTACTCCGGTTGAAAGATGTAGCGTCGATCGAGTTCGGCAGCTCTATGTACGACATCTATTCCACGCTGAATGGCCATTCTTCTGCCGCTATTGTGGTGAAGCAATCCTATGGCAGCAATGCCACGCAGGTGATCAAAGATGTAAAGGCCAAGCTGGCCGAGATCAAGGCCAACTCCTTTCCCAAAGGAATGGACTATGAGATCAGCTATGACGTATCCAAATTCCTTGATGCCTCAATTGAAAAGGTGCTGCATACACTTGTGGAAGCCTTCCTGCTGGTAGGCCTGGTTGTCTTCCTGTTCCTGGGCGACTGGCGCTCTACCGTTATCCCTGCGATTGCGGTACCCGTATCACTCATCGGCACCTTCCTGTTCATGCAGTTCTTTGGCATCACGCTGAACCTTATCACCCTTTTCGCCCTCGTGCTGGCCATCGGTATCGTAGTAGATAATGCGATCGTGGTGATTGAAGCAGTGCATGCGAAGATGGAGACGAAGCATTTATCCCCTCGCAAGGCTACTATGGAAGCCATGCATGAGATCAGCGGGGCCATTATTGCCATCACCTTTGTAATGGCGGCCGTATTCATACCCGTGGCTTTCATGAGCGGTCCGGTAGGTATTTTTTACCGGCAGTTTTCCATTACTATGGCTACTTCCATCATCCTCTCCGGTATTGTGGCGCTTACGCTGACTCCAGCCCTCTGTGCCATGATGCTGAAGAATACCCATGGTAAACAGAAAAAAAGAACTCCCATACAGAAATTCATCGACGGATTCAACAAGCGGTTCAACCGGCTTACCGGCCGCTATAAGAACCTGCTAACGTCTATTGTTAACCGAAGGGTGGTCACCTTTGCCATGTTGCTGATCTTTTGTGCGGGCACCTGGCTGCTTAGCACCAGCCTTCCTTCCGGTTTCATTCCCAATGAAGACCAGGGAACGTTCTATGCAGTGATTCAGACACCACCGGGGTCTTCACTGGAGCGCACCAACCAGATTGCGGAAAAACTGCAGAAGATCGCTGAAGGAATCGACGGTGTGCAATCGGTATCCTCCCTGGCAGGTTATGAGATTTTGACGGAAGGAACCGGCGCCAACTCCGGCACCTGCCTGATCAACCTGAAAAGCTGGGATGAGCGGAAACATTCCGTTCAGGAGATCATTAATGAGCTGGAGGAAAAGTCCAAAGAGATTACGGGCGCCACCATTGAATTCTTTCAGCCGCCTGCTGTGCCCGGATACGGAGCTGCCGGTGGTTTTGAACTGCGTTTGCTGGATAAGGCCGGCACAGGCGATTACAAGAAAATGGAAGCTGTAAGCCGTGATTTTGTAGCAGCCCTGAGTAAGCGCCCGGAACTGTCTTCCGTATTCACCTTCTACAGTGCCAGCTTCCCGCAATACCTGTTGCAGATCGATAATGACATTGCGCAGCAGAAAGGGGTTACCATCGAAAACGCGATGAATACCTTGTCAACGCTGATCGGAAGTAACTATGAGACCAGCTTTATCAAATTCGGACGACAGTATAAAGTGATCGTACAGGCTTTGCCGCAATACCGCGCCCTGCCCGAGGACATCCTGAAACTTTATGTGAAGAACGACCATGATGAGATGGTTCCGTTCTCGGCCTTTATGCGAATGGAAAAAGTGTACGGGCTGTCTGAGATCACGCGTCATAATTTGTACAATGCGGCCGAGATCAGCGGCTCGTCAGCACCTGGCTACAGTAGCGGTGCCGCCATTGATGCCATTAAGGAAGTAGCACAAAAATCCCTTCCGAGAGGTTTCGGTATTGACTGGGCGGGTATCTCCGCGGATGAAGTGGCCCGTGGCAATGAAGCCATCTATATATTCCTGATCTGTCTTGGATTCGTTTACCTGATCCTGGCCGCACAATACGAAAGCTTTATTCTTCCTTTCGCTGTGATCCTCTCTTTGCCGGCAGGTGTATTCGGATCCTTCTTTCTGCTGAAAGTAATGGGACTGGAAAACAATATCTATGCACAGGTAGCACTGGTGATGCTGATTGGCTTGCTGGGTAAGAATGCGGTGCTGATCGTTGAATTTGCCGTGCAACGCCATCGTTCAGGGGAATCGGTTTTCAAAGCGGCCGTGCAGGGAGCGACCCTTCGCTTCCGTCCGATCCTGATGACTTCCTTTGCCTTCATTGCCGGCCTGATACCGCTGGTCTTTGCCCATGGCCCCGGTGCACTGGGTAACCGTACCATCGGAGCTGCTGCAGCCGGCGGTATGCTGTTCGGGACCGTGTTCGGCGTTGTGATCGTACCTGGGCTGTATTACCTGTTTGGTAAAATAGCCGAACGCTTTACCCTGACCAAAAATGAAGAAGAAAATCCTTTAACGGAAGAAATTGACCACCACACCGAAAAAATAGAACACTATGTTTAAGAACAGGCGATCTACGGGCGCTCTTGTACTTGGCGCCTGCCTTGCCTTTGCCAGCTGCAGCGTACCCAATCTTGTGCAGCGAACGGAAAATAAAACCACACCGGCCACTTTTGGGAACACGACTGATACCACCGGCATCACTGCGCTGTCCTGGCGCCAGCTTTTCACCGACAGGAACCTGACAGACCTGATCGATACAGCCTTGAAGAACAACCAGGAGCTGCTGATCACGCTGCAGGAAATAGAGCTGGCCCGTAATGAAGTGCGTTTCCGCCAGGGCGCTTTGCTGCCAACTGTTGGAGCACGCCTGGGGATCGGCGTTGAAAAAGTGGGTCGCTATACCAGCCAGGGTGCCGGCGATGCGTCCACAGAGATCAAGCCTGGGAAGGAAGTCCCGGAAGCGTTGATGGATTATACGGCAGCACTTCAGGCCAGCTGGGAAGTAGACATCTGGAAGAAATTACGCACTGCTAAAAAAGCGGCACTGACCCGTTACCTGGCTACAATAGAAGGAAAGAACTTTGTATTGAGCAACCTGATCGCCGAAGTGGCCAGCTCCTACTATGAGCTGCTGGCGCTGGACAATCAGCTGGAGATCGTACGGCAAAGCATCGGCCTCCAGCAGCATGCACTGGATGTAGTGAAAACGCAGAAGGAAGCGGCCCGCGTAACGGAGCTAGCCGTACAAAAGTTCCAGGCTGAGGTGCTGAATTCGCAAAGTATGGAGTTTAACCTGCTTCAACAGATCAGGGAAACCGAAAATAAGATCAATTTCCTGCTGGCCCGTTATCCGCAGGAGATACCAAGAGATAAGAAGAGCTTTCTGAATGCCGTACCAGGAACCGTGAGCGCAGGCATTCCGTCTCAGTTGCTGGCTAACCGACCCGACATCCGGCAGGCGGAACTGGAACTGGCTGCGGCGAAGCTGGATGTGAAAGTAGCGCGTGCTGAATTCTATCCTTCCCTGGATATTACAGCCGCCCTGGGCTTCCAGGCTTTCCATCCGGCCTACCTGGTCAAATTTCCCGAATCGGTCTTGTATTCACTAGCCGGCGACCTGGCCGGTCCGCTGATCAACCGCAACGCTATCAAAGCGGAGTATTACAGTGCGAATGCACGGCAGCTTCAGGCGGTTTACAATTACGAACGCAGTATCCTGAATGGCTACCTGGAAGTATCGACCCAACTATCGAAGATCGAAAACCTTGGCAAAAGCTATGAATTAAAAGCCAGGGAAGTAGAAGCGCTGAACCGGTCGATCAACATTGCCGGCGATCTATTTAATTCGGCCCGGGCCGATTATTTTGAAGTGCTGATGACCCAACGCGATGCACTTGAATCGAAGCTCGAGCTGGTTGAATTGAAAAAAGAACAATTCCGGGCTGTGACTCAGGTCTACAGAAATCTGGGCGGCGGCTGGAAATAAGCGTTAATCATAAAAAGTAAAAAGGCCGGAGTGATCCGGCCTTTTTTATAGTTCGGTAACGCTCATTTATTCTTGCCCGGATGTCTTGTTTGCTGATCCTTCATGATCTTTTCCCAGGCATCCCTTGACAGGGTAAACAAGCTACCCTTGTCGCGGTTCTAAAATGAACATAATTTTTTGAGAGCACCAGATGCAGCGTCCATTGTGTAAAGCGAGCATAGAGCATCAAGCTGAAAAGCGAATGGTATAATTGACGATAAAATAAAATGAAAAGTCCAGACAGCATAATTATGCTTTATGTCCTCTTACTTCTACTAATCATCTCCGATCAGATCTAAATAATTTACTTCACATACTGCCGGCAATTCAGGAAAACCTGTATTTTCCAATATTGAATGCATGAAACTGCTATGAGTTATTCGCCCGGAACGCATTTAATCGCCACCTTGCTCACTTCGCAAATCCAGCTTATTGAAAGCTATATCGCTTTTAAAGAACGGACGGATGAATTAATTGAATGTTACAGCTTACAAAAACTGGGTGAGGTCTATCATAACTTCTCTCCTTCCGGATTTACAGGCGTGGTCTGCCTGAGTGAAAGCCATCTCTCTATACATACCTGGCCTGAACACGGCCGCGTGAACATCGATATCTATCTGAGTAATTATCTCAGAGAAAACGATGGCACCGTACAAGGTCTGTATGATGCTATTTTGAATTTCCTTAATGCCAGCACCGCCTCTATTCAATACCTGAAAAGATAAGCTGTTTATGGACCAATGCCCTTCCTGTTCCCGGATCCTTTACTTTACCCACAGCGATACAACAGTATTGACCTGTACCTGCGGAACTGTGGTGAACAGAAAGGAAGGAGGCGTTCATGTTGCCAAGCCCTTTTATATGGTGCAGCAGGCATCAGACCTCTTGCAGCCCGGAACCACCGGACAATGGAGGGGTAAAGGCTTTACCGTTTTAGGACGTATCCGGTGCTGGCTGGAAGAATCGGTATGGAATTACTGGACCATACGCTTTGAAAAAGGGGACCTTGGGTATCTGGGTGAGGGCTATGGACTTTATTCCATAATGAAGCAGGTGACTCTGGGTGATTTACCGAATGCTCTGGACTTAAGTCATACTGCCATAGCCAGCCGGGTGCATCTGTTCAGCGATGAGGAATTTCTGATGGAACGCAAGTCCGTTTGTACCAAATGGGAGGTAGAGGGCGAAGTGTATCTTCCGGAAACAAATGCTTCTTTTAAAACCTATGAATACTCAGGACAGTACGACCGCCAGATCGTGCTCTTTCAATGGCTTCCGAATTATATTATGGCTTTTGAGGCCTGGTATGAAGACGTGTCTGCCCTTGACCTGCAGCAGGTGAACGAGGAAGCCCGTGCTCCTCATCTGTTTTCCTGCAGAAACTGTTCCCATCAGGTTGCTGTAACTACCTATCCCTACGCGCAAAGTGCCGCCTGCAGCAACTGCGGCTTCTATTTTCAACTGAAGCAGCACTCCAGCTTTGTAAAGGATACGAAAAGAAATCAGATCGACTATACCTATCCAATTGCATTAGGCGGTACCGGAATCATCAAGGATATCCCTTATTCCGTGATCGGGATGGCCGTGAAAGAGGATTTTAGTGTAGGGCAATATAAATGGAGAGAGTATACCCTATACAACAAGAAAGAAGGCTATGCTTTTCTAAGTGAGTATGACGGGCATTGGATCTATGTAAAAGAAAAAGGCAATACGCCGGTCTTGCCGCGCATGAGCCTTGAAAGTTTTGAATATCATAAGGAACCCTTCCAGCTATATAATGTCTATTCCTCTACCATTGTACATGCAGTCGGAGAGTTCCCCAATAATATTTTTAATAATGAGTCCATTGAAGCACGGGAATTCATATCCCCGCCGGAGATGTGGATCCTCGAACACAGCAAGAAGGAAGGCATCAGCTGGTTCCTCGGTATACATATGGCACCGGATGAGATGAAAGAAGCTTTTCCATTCCCTGACGGGCTTCCTCCCCGTGATGGGATTGGTGCTATAGAGCCCCGCTCCTTCATCAGCAATGAAAAGCTTTTCCTGGCAGGAGTTGCCGGCCTTCTTTTTCTCCTGTTCCTGCACACCGCTTTAGGCTTTCGCTTACAGAACAGGGAGCTCCTCAACAATATGTACACGTTCACCGACTCATCGAACACGCATTCTTTTGTAACGAACCGCTTTACACTGGAAAAATGGAGAAGCAATCTGGAGTTCCATATCAATGCTCCGGTTTCCAACAGCTGGTTTGAAATGAATGCCACACTGGTGAATGTGGCCACCGGAGCAGAATATTCCGTGGAGCAGGGTGTTGAATATTATTCGGGGTACAGCGAAGGAGAGCACTGGACGGAGGGTTCTACAGAAGAAACGGCTTACCTCACGCAGATCCCTGCCGGCACTTACTATCTGCAGGTTCAGGGCATACGGGAAGCTTCTCTGTTCCCTTTATCAAATTATTACATCCGGGTAACGTATGATGTCGGCAGTACCAGGAACCTCATCTTCAGCCTATTACTGCTGGCTTGCTGGCCGGTATTTCAGTATATCAGGATCAACTCAGTAGAAAAGAGAAGATGGTATAACAGTCCTTTTTCACCTTTTTCATATGAAGATTAAATTTATAAAACCAGATTCGCCGCTGTATCCATTCCGGTGGTTCATCATCATAGGCATCTGCATTGCCAGCCTTATGGCCTATGCAGATGTAACCGGGTGGCGCCTGTTTTCCTTTTCCACGCAACAACAATGGAACGCCGGGGGTCCTGGCTATCACAAATAACTACAAAACAAAAACTATGTCACAAGCACTTGCCAATTCCGTTCTTTATTCCTTTTTGGGAATTGCCATACTGATCATCGTATTCGTACTGGTTGAAGTGTGTACACCGCGACACAATCTCAGGAAGGCCATCCTGGAAGAAAAAAATATGGCGGTAGCCCTGCTGGCCGGCTTTTTCATGCTATCCATTGCCATTATTATTGCCTCTGCTATTCATTAAGGCATGAAGAAAGAACAGGATTCTCAATGGCTACTGCTGGTGGCGGTATTCGTGATCGCCACCTGCGGCCTGATCTATGAGCTGGTGGCGGGCACGCTGGCGTCCTATCTTTTGGGCGACAGCGTGACGCAGTTCAGCACCATCATAGGCATCTATTTATTCTCCATGGGAATCGGCTCTTTCCTGTCCAAATATTTTGAAAGAGGATTGCTTCAATGGTTCATCCGAATTGAATTGCTGGTAGGGCTGGTGGGCGGTTTCAGTTCCGCCATCCTCTTCCTGGTCTTCCCCCTGGCTTCCTCTTTCCGCCTCATCTTATATGCACTGGTTCTGCTGACAGGTATACTGGTAGGCCTGGAGATCCCGATCCTCATGCGGATCCTGAAAGACAAAGTTGCTTTCAAAGACCTGGTGAGCCGGGTATTTACCTTCGATTATATAGGGGCGTTACTCGCCTCCCTGATCTTTCCCCTGCTGCTGGTGCCACACCTGGGCCTCATACGGACCTCCTTGTTCTTCGGCATCCTGAATATCGGTGTCGGCGCTTACCTCACCCACCGGTTCCGTGCCGAGCTGAAGCGCGTTACTGCTTTGAAGACATGGGCTGTGTGTTTATTGTTTGCGGAACTGGTAGCGTTCGCCTTCTCCGAACGCATTCTATCTTACAGCGAGACCATGAGCTTCAATGACCAGGTAGTATATGCGACCTCATCGCTCTATCAGCGCATTGTGCTGACACGCAATAAGCGGGAAACCCGCTTGTTCCTAAATGGAAACCTTCAATTCAGTACCGCTGATGAATACCGGTATCATGAAGCATTGGTGCATCCTGCCCTTTCATCGGTAGAACATCCCCAGAACATTTTAGTGCTGGGTGGCGGTGATGGACTGGCCGTGCGGGAGATCTTAAAATATCCACAGGTGGACCGGATCACACTAGTGGATCTGGATGCCCGGATGACCCAGTTATTCACCCGTCAGGAATTGCTTCTTAAGATCAATCATGCGTCCCTTCTCGATAAGAAAGTACATGTGTATAATGAAGATGCTTTTGTCTGGCTGCGCCGTAATACGCTTCAGTTTGATGCCATCATTGTTGATTTCCCTGATCCTTCCAATTTCTCTATCGGGAAATTATACAGTACACTGTTCTATCAGTTGTTGAAAAAAGCCATGAAGCCCGAAACAATAGCGGTGATCCAAAGCACCTCCCCTTTTGTAGCGCCTAAAAGCTTCTGGTGTGTAAATGAAACGCTGCGTGCCGCAGGTCTTGAAACAATGGCCTATCACAATTATGTGCCTTCCTTTGGCGAATGGGGATACATCATGGCCATGCCGCAAAAAGCACATCACTGGTTCAGCGCCCTTCCATCAGGACTACGCTTTTTGAACCTTCAAACCCTGGGACAAATGCTGAATTTCCCAGACGATATGAAACCACATACAAAAGTGCTTCCCAATAAATTAAACAACCAGGTGCTGGTGAATTATTTTGAAGAAGAATGGGCCAACTACCTGGAACAGTAATATGAACCGCCGAACGTTTCTTGAGATCAGCCTGGGCTTACCTGCGCTTGCAGCAATGGTTCCTGCCTGCCAACCGGGGAAAAAAATAAAGGGCAGCATTGTTGGTGCTTCCTCCCAGATCGGCCACCTGCTACGTTCGGAAAATCCGGGACGGGTAACAGAATGGTCTGACCAGAATGTTGTGATCGTTGGCGGTGGCGTAAGCGGCTTATCGGCTGCCTGGTATCTCAAAATGAATGGGGCGGATTTTATTGTGCTGGACCTTGAAGCGGAGACGGGTGGCAATGCCAGAAGCGGACGCAATGAACTTTCCGCTTTTCCCTGGGGTGCCCATTATATACCCACCCCCAATAACAACCTGAGGGAGTATCTTGAATTTCTGGAAACGGCCGGTGTCCTCACCGGTTACGATAGCCAGGGCCTGCCTGTCTATAACGATGCTTATCTGTGCTTCGATCCGCAGGAACGGCTGTACATCAACGGCCGTTGGCAGGAAGGATTAATCCCTCAATACGGTGTTCCGGAGGAGGAACAGAAAGAAATCCTACGGTTTCTAAGTCATATGGAATCTTTCCGCAATCAGAAAGGAACAGATGGCAAAGACGCGTTCGCCATTCCTGTCGATGACTCCAGTAAGGATGATGAATGGACCCGCCTGGATGCGCTGACCATGAAAGCATGGCTGAAGCAAAATGGATACAATAGCAATTATCTTCATTGGTATGTGAATTACTGCACCCGCGATGATTTTGGAACGTGTTATGACAAGGTCAGTGCCTGGGTCGGTATTCATTACTTTGCCGGTCGTAAAGGCAAGGGTGCGAACGCCTCGCACGGTGATGTGCTGACCTGGCCGGAAGGCAATCATTTTTTGATCAATAAGCTACAGGAAACCTTTACCGCTCAGCTGCAGACGGGAGCACTAGTAACAAATGTAGCCATCCAGGGTGATCAGGTAGCGGTCGCGTACTACAATGTAAAAGAAAAACGGATGATGGGTATCCGTTGCCGGCAGTGCATACTGGCAACGCCTCAATTTGTTACTTCCCGATTACTTCAGGATCCTGATCGCAAGACACTGGTTGATCAGCATCTCAGCTATGCGCCCTGGGTAGTGGCCAACCTGAAGCTTCAAAAGCCTGAAGAACGGTCGGGATATCCCTTAAGCTGGGATAATGTGATCTATGAAAGCGAGGCGCTGGGCTATGTGGAGGCGACGCATGAATTATTGAATCAGTACCAGCAAAAGCTGAACCTCACTTATTATAATCCGCTCACTTCCAAAGATGCAAAAGACGCCCGAAGAGAAGCCGCAGAAAGAAGTCATGAGGAATGGACAAAACGGATCGTGGACGATTTGAAAAAAGTGCATCCTGATATCGAGCAGGTACTGGAAGAAGTGAATATAATGGTCTGGGGCCATGCCATGGCACAGCCTTTACTCGGATTGCTCTGCGGCTCTATACGAAAGCGCTTACAAGAGCCTGTATCAGGACGCATTCATTTTGCACATACCGATCTGGCCGGTATCAGCATTTTTGAAGAAGGCTTTTATCAGGGGCTGCGTGCCGGTAAGGAAGTCAGCCAGCAACTGCAAAGCGGGAGGGAGCGTGCCTAAGCAGCACTGGATCGGAAGACCCCTGATCGATGTGGTGTTCATTATTCTGCCACCATTTTTTAGCCTGGCTGTTATCTTTTTGTTCCCTTCACTTTTCCATGACACTTCTGCTATGTCGGACGCAGGTTGGGTGGTGCTCATTCTTCTGGTAGATGTAGCGCATGTATACAGTACCCTGTACAGAACCTATTTCGATCCCCAGGCATTAACCAACCAACGCAGCCTGTTGTGGAGTATTCCTTTAGTTTGTTTTGCTATGGGTGTATTGGTTTATTCCCTGAGCAGTTTATGGTTCTGGCGCCTCCTCGCCTATATCGCGGTCTTCCATTTTGTGCGGCAGCAATACGGGTTCATGAGAGTGTATTCCCGAAGAGAACCGAGAAAAACATTTTTCTCCCGTATGGACGCAGTAATCATTTATACAGCGACCTTATATCCGCTAGCCTACTGGCACCTAAGCGGTCCAAGGAATTTCAATTGGTTCATCAATGGCGATTTTCTTTACTTTTCCTCGGGGTGGTTATTACAATGGCTTACCGTTCTCTATTTCCTGGTGATCGCCTGTTTTATAATCAGTGAAATGATCCGCTTTTACCGAAGGAGAGTTTTAAATCTACCACGCTTACTGGTGATTACCGGAACACTGTTGTCCTGGTATTTTGGGATCGTCTATTTCAATGGAGATATGGCCTTTACCTTACTGAACGTAGTGAGTCATGGAATACCCTATATGGCGCTCATCTGGATCTATGGAGATAAGAACTATGTAAGACCCAAAAAAGGAACTGCCTTCCTCAGGCTTTTATTCAGTACTTATGGTATTCTCCTGTTTATAGGACTCTTATTTCTTTTTGCCTTCATAGAAGAGGGCTTATGGGATCTGACGGTGTGGAAAGAGCATGCCAATATCTTTGGCACATCCGGGTCAGGGTCCTTCACGATCTCACATGAGTGGCTGAGCATTCTGGTGCCCATCCTGGCATTGCCGCAGATAACGCATTATGTATTGGATGGCTTTATATGGAAAGTGAGAGAGGAAGAATTCAAATGGTCGACTGAATTGAAAGTGAAAACTCCTCAATAGCCGCAATACACCCCCTATTTGTCAGATTCACACCACACCCTGATGCCACTGCCGGATTACCTTTAGGGACAAGCAATCATTATGGAACTTTTCCCGCTAGAAAATGATCTTCATCTGACCGGCCTCCGGGTCAGTAGCTTTCCCAACGGCATTAAGGAAGTCTTTGACCGGCTCTATCAAAGCTATGGGGCCGAACGCGACTACTATGGTGTCAGCTGGATGAATGAGCAGGGCCAGGTGATCTACTATGCCATGACCCGAAAAGAGGCTATTCAGGCTTACCCCTCAGAATTTGAAACCATCATCATCCCGCACGGTGCGTACAGGACTGAAATCGTACTGGATTGGATGCGCAAAACAGATTGTATCAAAGACGTATTTCATAACCTGATGACCGGCCTGCCCAAGCCTGACCGTAACCGTCCCTGCATAGAGTGGTATCAATCGGATGATAAGATGTTGTGTATGGTTCGAACCGATTAGGTTTATCAGCCTTTCTGCTTATTTTAAAAGAAACAAATAAACATGCCTATCACCTTCTTTGCGCCCTATCTCTTTCTTCCACCAGGAATAAGAGATATTTCTTTTTATGAAAAAGCATTCGGAGCGGAAGAACTCCGAAGATGGAATAATGAGGATGGGTCCCTTCATGTAGCGGAATTAGCGATAGACGGCTGCCTGTTTCATGTGCATGAAGACAAGCCCTCTGCCGGTCGTTTCCATCCGCAGGCTATAAAGGGCACCACCATGCAGGTAGGCCTTTTTGTGAAGGATGTGGATGCTGTCATGCAGCAGGCAGAAAAAGCGGGCGGCACAGTACTTTCCCAACCGGAAACCTTTGACTATGGTTACCGGCAGGGAGAGCTCCGGGATCCGTTCGGTCATGTATGGCTGATACAGACTAAGGTAGATCCGGTGAATAGATAACAAGCCGATCGGCGAGACTTATTCACTTCTGCTTATTGCTGTGACCTGAATGTCATAAGCAGGTCCTGCAATTCTTTAAGCCGCTCCTGCTTCTTAGCGATCTGGTTCGTCAGTTTCGTTATTTTCTCATCCTGTGCATTCATACGCTGGTGTGCATCTTTTGCATCATCAGCCTTATTGTAAGCTTTCCGCGCTTTCTTCTTGGCCTTCTTAGCATCTCCGACATCACCATTGGTAGCCTTACTGGCCTGACGGCTGCTTTCATCAGCTGATTTCTGGGCCTCTGAAGTGGCATCATCTGCCTTTGTCTGATAGCCCGGCAGGTTATTCTGAGCGATTGCAAGCTTGGCGGTCAATTCTGCCAGTTCATTGCTTACCGTAACCAACTCTTTATTCAGTTTAACCGTATCGGAAGCGTTCTTGTACTTCTGCGCAAAGGCGGAAGTGAAGGACAGTGTCACCAGCGCCATGACCAAAATAAAATGGATGGGACCGGCCAGTGGATTTTTCGGACCGATTTCAGTATGGTCGGCCTTATGCAGGCGGTGCCCTTCATCGATGCCTTTATTGGTAATCGTATAGGTTAGGGGTAGTACACCATTCAATGTTTCTACATGACCATCCTTGATTAGTTCGCCCAGCAGGTACTGCAGATGTATATCCTGCGTGAGTACCACCTTACCGATTTCCTGAAAGCCTGAGATGCTAAGTGTTTCATGCTTTATCAAAGCATTGAGCACAATTTT
>DATAHC010000338.1:0-10255 GCA_036263415.1 Flavisolibacter sp. | reverse complement strand
AGGCTGGTAGCGCGCTGCATCTGTTTTTCGAAATCTTCTATATCGTTATGCTTGAAAACATATCGGTGACCTGGATGCAATCGAACGCCATCTATAATACACGCATGACTTTCTGCATCATATACGACTACATCATGACGGCTGCAAAGGACATCGATAATACTAACCATACCCTGATATCCGAAATTAAGCAGGCAGGCATCTTCCTTTCCTTCGAAGGCAGCCAGCTCATTTTCGAGCTGTTCGTGGAAATTGGTATTGCCACTCATCATACGGGCACCCATTGGACTGGCCAGCCCGTATTGCTGAGCCCCTTCAGCATCTGCTTTTCTTATCTCAGGATGGTTTGCCAGCCCCAGGTAATTGTTCAGGCTCCATACGATTACATCTTTTCCGCGGAATTTCATTCGGCTGCCGATCTCTCCTTCCAGTTTGGGGAAGGCAAAATATCCATAAGCTCTTTCCCGGTGCTGGCCCAGGGGACCGTAGTTTTTCATGAGGCGTTCAAAAAGATCTGCCATTTTCGATAGTCGATTTTAGTTAGTTAATACACGATTCTCTATTGGTCTCAACACGATTATAGCACAAGGCAGCACATTCAGCAGCGCCAATTCCAATATGAAACACGCGGCAACTGCGAAATCCTTCGTGTCTGTGGGCGCAAAAATAGGAAATTCAGATTGAATAAGGCTTTGGACATCAATGATGCAGCACTTCGAGGGCCAGCTTCCAGCCTGTTTTTTCATGACGCCAGACCCGCATATAATTGTCTTTTCCCCCTTTATATTCTGTACGGCCATACACATATCCCATATCTCCGCTGGCGGCTGTATAAGATCCTAAAACTAAATAATTGATTTCCGGACTGGTGTTTTTTATAACAGTAGCCTGATCTCCAGGACTGGCAGCAGGAGCCTGGAAGTTCCTGTTGAGTAAGGATTGCGATGACAGATATTGCTTGTAAGCAGCAGTTGGATTGGTTTTCAATAGACTGATAAATGAAGCTTCTGCCTGCAATAGGGAAGCTTCAGGCGCCTCCGGACCGGTGGACTTAGGGGCATCAATAATGGTGAGTTGATAAGAGGCGATCTCAGGTGTCCGATTGGTTCCCAGGTCAGCCAGAAATTTCCATTCGCCATCGGCGTTCCGGTGCCAGACCGTAGCATATTGTCCACGACCAAAAACCGTATCATTGCCTCTTTTTTTGGAAGTATAGGGCCCTGTTGTATAACCAAAATCACCCGAAGCGGCAATTTCTGCATATTGCGGCCCCCACTCCAATAATCCGTTACCAGCCGGTATGTTTTTCCAGAAAGGAATACTTTTCAACGCTTCACCATTATTGAATATGAGGGAAGACGTATCTGAAAAATGCAGAAAGGCGTCGCGGGTAGTATGCTCTTTGGCAAAAGCGGCAAAATCCTTTTCAGCCTTGACCAGTTCGTTTACCGATTGGGCAGAGAGGTTATAACCTGCAAGCAATAGCAGAATACTGATTGTTTTGTGCATTGATGGAAAATTAAGTTTTAAAGATATTTAGTGTTTTGAATGCTTGTTGTCAACTGGTTTCTATTGGAGGTCTTATTTTTACCATTTAAATAAATTACATGCGCAAGACTTTTCTGATGGTATTGTTATTGGCCTTTGGTTCGGCTTTTTCCCAATTGCCTTCACGGCCAAAACTGGTGGTTGGAGTGGTAGTGGATCAGATGCGCTGGGATTATTTATACCGTTACGCAGATCGCTATTCCAACGATGGTTTCCGACGTCTATTGAGAGAGGGTTTCAGCTGCGAAAATGCCTTTATTCCATATACTCCTACTGTTACAGCTGCAGGCCATACCTGTATCTATACAGGAAGCGTACCTGCTTTACATGGTATCATGGGTAATAACTGGTACGACAGAGCGACGAAGAAAGTAGTGTACTGTACAGATGATTCCCTGGCGGCCTCAGTAGGAAGTAGTTCCGTTGCAGGAAAGATGTCGCCCCGCAATCTTTGGAGCAATACCATAACGGATGAGCTAAGGTTGGCCACGAACTTCAAAAATAAAACAATAGCTATAGCGCTGAAGGACAGAGGAGCTATCCTGCCGGGAGGACATACAGCCAATGCCGCCTACTGGTTTGATAATAGTTCGGGAGGGTGGATCAGCAGTACTTTTTATATGCAGCAATTGCCGGATTGGGTTCGGAAATTCAATGACCGTAAACTGCCCGATCAGTATTTAGCACAAAGCTGGAACACCCTTTATCCAATTCAGAGTTATATGCAAAGTACGGCAGACAGTAACCGCTATGAAGGTAAGATCCCTGGCGAGGATATGACGTTCCCGCATACCACTTCAAGCCTCGGAGCTAATAAATATGAAGCATTCAGGTATCTGCCCTCCGGTAACACCTTTACGTTCGAAATGGCACGTACGGCCATTCAGGAAGAACAGCTGGGCAAACGGGGGGTAACGGATTTTCTTGCCGTAAGCTTTTCGTCAACGGATTATGTAGGCCACACTTTTGGCCCCAACTCAATAGAAGCAGAAGATACGTATCTCCGTTTCGATAAGGATCTGGGCAGTTTTCTAAAATACCTGGATGTTGCGATAGGAAAGGGTCAATACTTATTGTTCCTGACTGCCGACCATGGAGCAGCCAACAATCCGGCATTTCTGCAGGATAACCGCATTCCTTCCGGTGTGTATAATGAAGCAATGGTGAATAGGCAACTGAATGACAGTCTTACAAGCTTCTTTCATGTAAATGGCCTGATAGAGCATTCCATCAACTACCAGCTCTACCTGAATGACAGCCTGATCCGCCTCAATAATCTCGATTCAAAAACCGTAAAACAGTATATTATCAGGATGCTGCTCAGGCAGCCTGCTGTATCACAAGCAGTGGACCTGTCTGCACTGGAAACGACTACGGTACCCACCCAGATTCGTATGATGCTGGCGAATGGCTATAATCAAAAACTAAGTGGAGACATTCAGGTGCTTTTCAAGCCGCAATGGTTTGAAACCTGGAGAACCGGTACTACTCATGGTTTATGGAATCCATACGATGCACATATTCCCCTGCTCTGGTTTGGCTGGAAGATAAAGCCCGGTAAAACCAGCCACGAGGTATATATGACTGATATTGCACCTACTATAGCAAGCTTACTGGAGATTCAGATGCCGAATGCAACGATAGGTAAAGTGATCGAAGAAGCGGTTCGGTGATCAGGAAATCAGTTCCAGTACCTGACGGGCATTTTCAATAGCTGCTCCGGAAGCTGTATTATTGAAGTAGAGGTAAGCGGTATCAGGTTGGGCTGCCCTAATTTGTTCTACTATTTTTTTTAGAAAATCCTTGTCATACGGTGAATGGTAGAGTTTGGGTACGCCATGAAAACGGTAGTAGCAATGACTGCTATTTATAATTGCGTCATTAATTAGACCTGGGAAACTGACACCACAGAAGCTCACATTATATTCCCTTAGAGCCTCTGCCACCTCTTTACGCCACCAGGAAATATGACGGAACTCGATTACATTGTTGAACCGGATATCGATCTGCCTGAGGATGTCCTGTAAACGGTTCATTGAAAACTGGAATTTCGGTGGAAGCTGGAAAAGTATAGCTCCGAGTTTTTCTTTCAGACCTTCCTGGGCTACCAGGTAAAAATCACGCATCAGTTCTTCCGTTTCCACAAACTGTTTTTCATGCGTAATAATGCCAGGAACCTTCACGGCGAACATAAATGGAGCCGGCGATCTCTGGTACCAGTTCTCAAAAAGTTTTAATTCGGGAAAGCGATAAAATGTATTGTTAATCTCCAGGGTATCAAACTGACTCGCGTAATAGGTAAACCATCGGGTGGCCGGGAGGCCTTTGGGATAAAAGATTTCTTTCCATTCTTTGTAATGAAAACCGGAACATCCTATATGCCATCTGATTGCTTCCATTAAAGGAAGCTATCTAATAATAATGCCAGCTTAGAGAAGCCAGAGCTTGCCAATGGATTTCGCCAGTTCTACCAGCTTATTGAAAGTGTCAGGTTTGGTAATGAAACAATTCGCCCCCAGGTCGTAGGAAATTTTTTTATCACGGTGACTGGAGGAAGTGGTAAAAACAATTGTAGGAATGTGGTGAAATTCACGATTAGACTTTAATTCCTTCAACGTTTCTCTTCCATCCTTTCCCGGCATGTTAAGATCCAGAAGAATCAGAGAAGGAGCAGGTTCCGGATTTTGCTGAAGATAGTCCAGCAGCCGGTCTCCATTTTCCAGAAAAATATAATGCTGGTCCTCTATTGCACTTGTAAAAGCATCTCTGATAATCTCCCTGTCGTCTGCATCATCATCTACAATAAGGATTTGGTGTTTTAAGCTCATGCCGGTAAAATTATAGTAAAACTGGCGCCCTGATCCGGGACACCCGTTGCGAAAATAATACCTCTGTGGTGTTCTACAATTTTTTTGCAGATAGCCAGTCCGATACCGGAACCTTCATATTCACTCCTTCCATGAAGTCTTTGAAAGATCGCAAAGATCTTTCCGGCGAATTCATTTTCAAAGCCAATTCCGTTATCGATAAACTGAAGCTTTATATATTTTCCCGTTCGGGGAAGCTGATAGTTTGCCATTTCTGAATCTTCCGGTGTCGTGCAGCGGATTACTACGACGGGCTGCACACCCTCCCTCACAAATTTCAGGGAATTACTCAGGAGGTTTTGAAATAATTGGCGGAACTGGGAAACAACAATATTTGCTTCCGGCAGCGGGTCATTTTGTATAACTGCATTCAGCTGCTCTATTTTGAACTCCAGCGTCTGCAGCGTTTCATCTAGAATTGCCTGCAGACTGAAGGGTTCAAACGAACGGTTACCTGTGATCATAGAGATGGCCAGCAGATCGCTGATCATGGTCTGCATTCTATGCGAAGCATCAATGATCTTCCGGAGGTATATTTTTCCGTCGGGTGCAAGAAGCTCCATCTGGCTTGCTACCAGGCGGTCTCCAAAGGTAGAAATCTTTCGAAGAGGCTCTTTCAGATCATGACTGGCTACATAGGCAAACTCTTCCAGGCTTGCATTCGATTGCTCCAGCAGTAATGTATTTTGTAAGATGGTACGCTCCATATCCTTTCTTCTGCTGATGTCCAGTGCAGCACCGAGAATTTGTTGCGTGTTGCCCAGCTTATCCGTTTTGAAGACAATTTCCCTGACCAGGAACCATTGCCATTCCTGCTCCTTATTCCGAAGCCTGCATTCATATTGCATCATAGAGTCAATTTGCTGGAACTGTTTTTGACTTTGATCACGGGCAGGGAGTAATGGGAAATCTTCCGGATGGTAAAGGAGTTCTGTAATATGCTTGCCCTGATTGATGATTTCTTCCGGGGTATAGCCCAACACGAAAAAGATCTCCCTGTTGATATAAACAATGCTTTGCTGTTCTACATCAAATAAATATAAAATAGTGGGAGAGGCGTCTGCTATCTGTTGTATGAAGTGTTCCTGTTCCTTGATCTTTTCGGTGGCCTGCTGCTGTTCTGTAACGTCAAGTGAAATATTCAAAATGTGTTCTACACGGCCGTCTGCATTCCGGTCGAAGATGGTTCCATACGTATGAAACCAGCGATACATACCATTCTTATGCCTCATCCGGTAAGTAAATTCAACAATGAAATCATTCTTATCGGGATGTAGATTAGTGTCCTCAAGAACTTTCTGATTCTTTTCCATCAGGCCGGTTACATCATCCGGGTGGAGTATTTCAGCAAAGAAACGGACTCCTTTTTCCATAACAAGCTTTGTATCATAACCTAACAGCTTCTCCAATCCTTCACTTATAAATACGTAGTTGCCGGTATTGATATTATAAGAAGCTATGATCGAAGGTGTCGCATCCGTGATCTTACGGATAAAGGTTTGATTTTCCTTTAATTCCTGCTGCACCTGGTATTGTTGTGTAACATCCTGTGTCGTTCCGATCATCCGGATAGCAGTGCCCTGATCATTACATATGATTTCAGCCTTCCTGTGAATAACTTTGATCTTACCTGAAGGCAGTACAATGCGGTGTTGCCGGTCGTAAATTTGTTTGGTTTCTATGCATTCCCTCAGGTAGGCAAGCACTTCTCTGCGCTCTTCAGGATGAATGAATTGTTCCCATTCAGTGATTGTCATGGGCTGACCTTTTTCCATTTCATAGATCCGGTACATTTCATCCGACCAATCGAAAATGTTGGTTGAAAGGTCAATACTCCAGTTACCCAGATGTGCCAGTCCCTGGGCTTGCTTATATAATCGTTCGCTTTCCTGAAGACGATTGATCAGTATTTGCTTTTCTGTTGTATCCCGTTCGCTGCCAATTACCCATACCGGCTCACCAGCTTCATTGGTCTCCACGTGAGCCACGGACCGAATGATTTTTGTCTGACCCTGTGGTGTAATGATACGGAAGGTATAATCAAGGTGTTTTTCATATTGGATGGAAGTGACACCTTTCTCTATGGCAGGACGGTCATCAGGATGTACAAAAGATAAAAACCTGGCAATGGTTACTGGTTCGGACTGAGGAGCCAAACCATAAATCTTATAAAGCTGATCTGTCCATTCCAGTTTGTCGTTTTTTACATCCCAGCTCCAGTTCCCCATATTGGAAAGTTCTTCGGCCTGCTTATAGATGCTTTCATTCTTTCTGAGCTTATCGAGTAATTGTTCTCTTTGTGAAATATCCTGCTCAGCGCCTATTACATAAGAGGGATTGCCATGTGTATCCAGGTAAAGCTTAGCTATGGTATGAATGGTCTTGATACTGCCGGATGCCGTTATTATTCTGAAGGAATGATCTAAATGCCCCTCGCGAACGATTGTTTCAGTCGATGCAGCCAGCCGAGGCCGGTCCTGAGGATGTACAAATTTCAGAAATCTTTCAAAGGTGATGGATTCTGACTGCACCGGAAGCTCGTAAATGCGGTACATCTGGTCGGTCCATTCTACAGTATCATTACCCAGCTGCCAGGTCCAGCTTCCGATATTGGCAAGCTGTTCTGCCTGTTTGAAAACAGTTTGCTCATGCCGCAATTGTTTTAATAAAGCTTGTTTTTCAGTAACATCCTGGGCTGTTCCGATGAGGATCGTGCTGTTTGAATATTTCGAAACTGAGATGTTTCCTCTCGCATGTAAGATTTTCTCCTGATTGAAAGCTGTAAGAATCCGGTAATAAAAATCAAAAGGCGTGCGTTTTTTAATGGAATCTGCAATGACATCACTAATAAGCGCCTGATCATCCGGATGGTTGAATTTCCGGATAGAATCAGGATCGAGAGGGGTTCCTGGTTCCAACCCATAGATGTAGTAGAGTTCATCGGACCACCGGAGCTCATTACGATCCAGATTCCAGGAATAATTACCAATATGTGTTAATGCCTCTGCCTGTCTGTAAAGATTTTCGCTATCGGTAAGTTTTTGAATGAGCTTCTGACGTTCCGTTGTATCCATAACGGTCCCGTGCATACATACAGGTTTACCGTCTTCAAAACTGACTACACCACGTGTCCAGATGAACTTTTCCTTCAGGCTCCCTTTATATCGATACTCACATTCATACTTTCCGGTTTTAAAAGATTTATCTATGGCTGTTTTTACCTTTTCCAGATCATCCGGATGCACCCGGTCCATAAAAGCATCATGATCATTCAGGTCTATTTCAAGTATAGCCTCAGTTTGAGGAGACCCATACGAGTTGCCGTTAAAATTCCAGGTAAAACTGCCAAGCTGAGCAATTTCCTGAGCCTCCAATAATTCCCTTTCTCTTTTCTGAAGTTGGTCGGCTGTGATTTTTTGCTGGTGAACATCAATGGCAATACCTATTTTTTCAGTAACCCTGCCATCAGCATCCCTTTTGAAAACTGTTTCATAGGTGCGTAACCATCTGTATTCTCCCTTATCATTGCGGATCCGGTATTTCAAAGACCGTACTTCCCCATCTTTAATGGTGCCGAAAGTATTTTCATAGGCCTTCATTTCTGCTATATCATCAGGATGAATCAACGTTTCAACAAATCGATCGCCCATACCTGTCAGTTCTTCAGGAGAAAAACCCAGAAATTCTGTTGTGGCTTTATTGGCATAAATTTCTTTATTATTAACTACATCATAAACATAGATGATTCCAGGGGAGGTGTTGGTTATTTTTTCAATAAAGTGTGAGTGCGTATCTATACGTTCTTTCAGCAGATTGATGTAGGTATTACTGGCAGCGGTTTCTGAGGCGAGGAGAAACAGATCAATTTCCTGTATCAGCTCTATTGCGTGCGCTATATCCTTGCTATAATCGGAAATAAATCGAAGCAAGGCCTTCTTGCGCAGATAGGTGAAGAGTGTAATGTCTTCAGCAACGATATCGTCTTTTTTAATAACCGGAAGCCTGTTCTGCTTCCATTTGAATATAGCATCCTGGATTTGCTTTGATGCTTGATTATTCGCCAGATAACTGAGAAATTCTGTGGAAGTTTGTAATCCTAAAGCCTTCTTTTCCAGGACGGACAAGCTTTTAAAAAAGCGCATCATCGGAATATCCAGCTCTTCATGAAGTTCCAGCTGAGCGGCTACAAAATCATTGAGTTTTTCAGACAGGATGTATTGTGCGTAGGCCGGCAGGTAGGATAATTGATCGAGGTGGTTTTTTTTGGAGATATCTGTATCCACGGAAATCGTTTCGTTTAACCTTACAACATTGGTTTGCGGCAATGAATGCAGGGTCCGTTAAGGTGATCCTTAAAGTTACAGGTTCTATTCAATAAAATGATCAACCAATGGGTAGGGATTACCTGCTAATTACAATTTCAATTCGTTTTTTACCAAGCCCTTTTCTTCTTGCCAGCAGATAGTCATAGATATTTTTAGAGGAGTCGATCTTTATTTTTGTTGTACCACTGATGATCTCCAGCGTTTCCAGGCGGTCCGTAATCATAGCAAGGGAATCTCGTGTCCAGGACCCAAGGCCAAAGCTCATTTTTACTTCATTGTAGGGTTTTGAAGGTTTCAGGTCGAACCGGGTAATCTTAGAGTTACTGATAAAAAAAGGACTCTTATATAAACTGTCGCGTTCTTTTAAAGTCCAGATAATACTGGCATTCTCTGCCGATTTGTTTTTCATGTTGATCCTTCGCAAAGGATCACAGGAAGCTATCAGCAGACCCATTGTCATACAGTATAAAATATATTTCATATTGCCTCGCTTAGTGCAGGAATAGGTACGGAAGGAGTGTTTCAGGAAGCTGTTGCCTGATTCAGGTCTGTTCCTGGCCGGTCTTCACTGTCCAAATCCTCGTTTGACACATTTTGTGGGGTTCCCATTTCTTCATTACGGGCATCATTTACATCTGCCGCCTGATCTTGCGCAAAGCGTTGACTGACTCCGGATGTATTGGAACCATTGGGAAGATTTTCCACATCCCTGTCGGCCCGATGGGAATCGGTACGCTGATCCATTATATCCTCTTTTGCCGGATAATGGGGATAACCCGGAAAATCCTGATCCGTTTTCTCATCATTCGATTGCGCTACTTCCTGTTTGCTATCCATAGCTTTAGAAGGATCATTTTCCCTGTTCTGGCTATTTTGATCATTTTTATGTTCGCTGCTCATATTTTGATTGTTTACTTCCAGCTATAAAAATGTTGTGCCGCTCTGCTGTACGGCCCATTTGTCAATAAAAAAGCCCCGCATGGGGCTTTTTTCAGTAATCATTCTCTGGTTTCTTGTCTTTATCCTTTTTACCGAATATTTTCTGGAAAATGTTCTTTTTTTCCTTTTTCGGATCCTGGTTCATTTCACCAATTCTTGGGTTCTTTTTGGTTGTGTCCTTTTTCGGCTCTTTCCCTTTTGTTGCATTTTCATCAACCGGGGCCTGTGATTCCGGTGGAATGTAGCCATGTGAGGTATCGAGACTATAATCATCAGCATTGGATCCGCCGGTCTCCTCACTAGGGATGGTTTCATCAATAATATTCATCATGTCTGCACTATTGATCTCATTTTGCAGTTCTGCAGGTTTCGCGAATTCGGCATTCCGGTCCAGTCCGAGTGATTTATCGTCGTAAGCTTTTTTAAAGAAAGACTGCCAGATAGGCCTTGCGGCCGTACCACCCATATAAGCGCCGCTTTCAATGGAAATAAATCGATCATCACTACCGACCCAAACGCCACCCAATAGCTGAGGGGTATAGCCCATAAACCAGAAATCGGCATTCCCGTTAGTAG
>DATAHC010000337.1:0-6907 GCA_036263415.1 Flavisolibacter sp. | reverse complement strand
TCACTAAAAAGATTTTTCCATTCTTTTCCATGAGCGGCG
The DNA here is from genome assembly GCA_036263415.1 of Flavisolibacter sp. GTDB lineage: Bacteria > Bacteroidota > Bacteroidia > Chitinophagales > Chitinophagaceae > Flavisolibacter. The sequence goes on along the minus strand of DATAHC010000337.1, from coordinate 6,868 downwards.
ACTCTGTTACCATACTTTTCGAATTGCAGCAGATGAGCCAACTCGTGCAGGAGGGTAATCAAAAATGCATACGTATTCAGATTGCCATTGATACTGATCCGGTGATTCTGGTTACCGGTTCTATGCCGGTAATCGCCCAGTATGCTTTTCCGCTCCTTTGCTATGGTGAGATGGACTTTAAAATGCAGCAGGTACAGGTGTACCGCTTCAAAAGTATTTGAAGGAAGATAATCCTGCAATTTCGAAATGGGAGCTTCTTTTTTAGCCATTCTTACTTTCCCTAAGTAATTTCATCAGCAACGATACTTCTATAAAAGTATATACAAGATAGAGGCCCATGCAGGCAAATAGTGCAGGTTTACTGAGCTGGTCCTTAAATAAAGAGATATAGATAAAAGCTGCAATCACACATGCAAATAACTTCAGCATAATACTAGAGTATACGGAGCGGACAAAAGCATGCGGGTTGGGGTTTTTCAATCCGCTGATGGCCATCATAAAAGATAAAAGGGTAATCAGAAACAGTAACAGGTTTCCGATGATCATTACATCCTGATCCATACCCCATCGGGTCAGCATATTATGGCCTGAAATAACAAAGCCATTGACTATAATGAATATAAGAATGACCGGAAAAAATTGTTTAAATCTGCTTTTCATTATCCTTTCTTTGGGAAGTGTCTTTAATTAACTTATAAATCATCAGCACCAGCATGATGAAGGGAAGAATCCAAACCAGCAAAGGCGTAGTAAAATGAAGTCGTTTGTCGGCCTTACTCCCGGCATAAACAGATAAGGCCAACAGAACGAAAAGTTGTGTCCCCCACCCTGCATAACGCAGTAATTCGCTGTTATTTTTATTTGGCTTCTGCGATTGCTCCATCAGTTTTACTCATTATCACAACATTCTTGCCGGTAGCGCTGGATACCGCTCCCATTTTACATTGCCCGTTGAAAATAGCGGACGGATCTACCTGAAGGGTTCCGGCATGAATATTTCCCTGAACATTGCTTTGTGCGCGAAGTTGCAACAAATCTGTAACAGAAATATCACCTGTTACTTTTCCTGTGACGTCAGCCTGTTTACCATTGATATTTCCTTTCACCTGCCCGGAAGGTCCTACAACGATTTTAGATGAGCTGGTAACGTTTCCGTGGATGGTTCCATCGATGCGCAGATCATTTTCACTCTTAACGTCGCCGTGAAGAATGGTTCCGGCACTGATTAACGTGGCGCTGCTTCCGATCTTATCGGAGCCGATTGCGGTTTTTTCTTTGAACATAGGTATTGGTTTAAGTGTTTAGTCATTGGATAGATCTTCTTTTGGAACCTGCAGTTGTGTTGTATCCAGCTTTATATCTTTATTCCCTCCCAGAACCTTTTTGAGGCCGTCAATATACTGGCTTTGATACGTGATCTGTTTCTCCAGGGAATCGGTAACATATTTCAATTGCCGGTACTCCCTCCCTATTCCTGCATTTCCATAACCCGGAATATAGTACTTAAGTGGCGTAAATACAATTAAAGCCACCGTTAATCCTACCAATAAGACAAAAATGGTACTTAAGGCTATATAAACACTCATACGGGATAGCCTGAACGTAACTACTTCTTCATAGGTATCGTCATTCATTACGACCAGCCGGTACCGGTTACGCAGCCGCTGAAGGGTAGATCCGGCTTCCAGTTTTGCCATAATTGGGTTTTAAAGTCTTAAAGGTAATAAAACAAGATTAGGTTCCAGAAGCAGTAATTCTACGAAAATTTACCTTTGTATTATACTAAATTCTTTGAAATTCAGTTAATAACATCTTAGTTTGCGATCGTTCATGATACCATTCCGCCATATCCTGTCAAGCCTGATGCTGATCCTGGTTTTCTCAGGCCTGATTCCACTCAAGGCTCAATTAGGATTTGATCTGGAGGTAAAAAAGCCAAAACCCTACGAAGACAGGGTATTAAAAGCTGAAAAGACCGGCGACAAGAAACTAAAATCAGCAAAGCGCTTCTTTCAGAACCTAACAACACACTATAATTATTTTTTTAATGCGAGCAATAAGCTCAATGAAGTGATCAGTCGGGCCAAGATGCTTCATAAGGATGATTATTCTGAACTACTTGACTTTTATAACTATTCGCTAGAAATTACGCAACAGGATAAAATGCAGCTGGACTCCGTGATCTATAAAGCCCGGACCGGAATTGTGATGCATGATCTCCGAAATGACTGGATAGACAATTTGTATATGCTCTGGGGAGCTTCCTATTTCTTTGAAAATCAATTAGATTCTGCTGCCCTGATGTTTCAGTTCATTAATTATTCCTTTGCGGACAAGGAAAAAGATGGTTATTACCGCTATATAGGAAGCCGTATGGATGGTAATAATGCACTGAGCATTTCTACCCAGGAAAAAACAACTTTACCCAAAAGATTATTATCCACCGAGCCGAGCCGTAATGATGCCTTCATCTGGCAGATCAGAACGCTTACCGAATTGAAAAATTATACGGAAGCCGGAAGCCTGATAGCTACCCTTAAGAATGACCCTAATTTTCCGGAAAGACTACACCCGGCATTGGAGGAAATGCAGGCATACTGGTTTTATAAGCAGGGATTTTCAGACAGTGCGGCTTTTCACCTGGTTAAGGCCCTGGACAGGGCTGAAAACAAACAGGAGAAAGCCCGATGGGAGTACCTTGCTGCTCAGATGTTCGAAAGGACGCATCATGATGAAATGGCTACTGAATACTTCAACAAAGCCCTTTCTCATACAACAGACCCTGTATTGGATATATATTCCAGGCTGAATTTGGTACGCCTGAATAAAGATGGTGGCGAAAACTTTGTAGACAAAAATATAGATGTACTGATACAGATGGCCCGTAAGGACCGGTATGAAGAGTATCGCGATATTATTTATACTATGGCTGCACAGATGGAAATCAGTCGCAATCATTTTGAAGCTGCACAGGCACTGTTAATTAAAGCATCGAAATATAACAATGGGAATATAGCATCCCGTAACAGGGCCTTTCTTCAGATTGCCGACCTTTCTTATGAGCAAAAGAAATATTTGCAGGCGGCTGGCTTTTATGATAGTATAAAGGCAGACGGTATGGATATGGAGCTGGCTACCCGTGTTCAAACACGGAAAGGGTCTTTAAGCAAGATAGTATTGCACTCCAATATTATTGCCCGAGAAGACAGCCTTCAGCATTTAGCCTCTCTTTCAGAGGAAGAAAGAACGGCTCTCATCAAAAAGAAAGTCAGACAATTGCGCAAGGAAAAGGGGCTTACGGAAGAAAATACAACTTTAAATGGAGGGCGCGATAACAGCAATCAAGCCAGACCGCCGGATGATCTGTTCCCAACACAACCAAAAGGTGAATGGTATTTTTATAATGCGACACTTAAAACACAGGGAGCAGCCCAATTCAAGCAAAACTGGGGCAACCGGCCCAATGTTGATAACTGGAGACGCTTTTCAGACGTTTCGAATCAGTTGCTTGCAAAATTGCCCGATAATACGAGGGGCAATAATGGTGTATTAAACCCGGAGACCAGTGAAGAAACCCCGGATTTTGCCACACTACAAAATCATATTCCCCTGACGCCTGAAGCCCTTGCAACATCCAATTCGTATATCAAAAATTCTTTGGCAGAACTGGGAAGGGCTTATATAAACGATGTGGAGGACTATCCTGCCGCTATTGCCACATTGGAAGAGTTGAGAAAACGATTCCCTGATTATCAGAAAACAGATGAAGTACTGTTTCAACTATACTATGCCAGTGAAAAATCAGGAGATAAGGCTAGGGCTGCACAATATAAAAAACAGTTGACCGATCAATTCGGCACATCCCGGTTCAACACCATTGTAACGACAGGCAAGGATCCGGAAGCAGCCAGCTCCGTATCACCAGAGGCAACAAAGGATTACGAAGCTATTTATGACCTTTATATTGAGGGTCGTTTTTCTGAGGCTGACAGCGCAAAGAAAAAAGCAGACAGTACGTATAAAACCAATTACTGGCAGCCACAGTTATTATATATACAGGCTGTATATCAGGTAAAGCAGCAAAATGACAGTGCGGCTAAAAATATTTTACAAACCCTCATCGCACAAAATCAGGCTTCTCCTTTGGCAGGAAAAGCAAAAACATTGATCGATGTGCTGAACCGTCGTAAACAAATTGAGGAAGAATTACGAAACCTGCAGATTGAAAGGCCAAAAGAAGATTCAATAGTTATAAAGCCTTTGCCAAAAGATACACTGCAAACCACCGTTGTTGTACCGCTGCCTGTAAGGAAAGACAGCATGACCGCCACCCAGCGAACAGAAGTAACAGTTGCTCCTAAAATTCCTAAATCCGTAGATACCGCTGGTAAGCGACCAATTATTGTTACCAAGCCAGCATCTTCATACAGTTTTGATCCGGGTGCCGGTCACGCTGCCATGATCATCTTAAATAAAGTTGATATCGTTTTTGTGAATGAAACCAAAAATGCGTTCAACCGGTATAATAAAGAAAAGTATTATAACCAGGAGTTTACCATTGATATTATGGACCTGGATGCAGATCAGAAACTCGTCCTTATTGATGGATTTAAGAATGCTGTAGAAGCGATTGAATATGTACAGAAGGTGAGAAGGCTGGCGGCTTCTGAAATCATCCCCTGGCTAAAACCTGAAAAATACACTTTCCTGATCATGACACCCGCTAACCTGCAGGTATTGAAAGAAAAGAAAGACTTACAGGAATACAAAAAGTTTTTGGATCAAAACTTGCCTGAGAAATTCTAAATTGCCCATCAGGCAACTTTCCCGTTATTTTAGTAAAATTGGTTAAAATAAAGCCGAAGAGCCAGAGATGCTTCCCTATTTCTTCTTTTTATCAGGTAAGCGCTTAGCTTTGAGGAAAGAACCGGAAGCGGAATGCATTACCGTTATCCCTTCTTTAATTAAATCAGCATCCCAATATATCTCCAATGAAAAAGAGCATACGCATTTTCTGGATCATTTTCTTTTCGGGTTTAGGTGTTTTTGCTCTGGTCATTATGCTTTGCATGTTTGGCCTGTTTGGCAAATTGCCTTCCCTGAAAGAGCTGGAAAATCCGAGCATCCTGCAGTCTTCTGAAGTTTATGCCATTGATGGCACCCTGATGGGTAAGTATTACAAGGAACGGGGCAACCGAAGCAGTGTCAGCTACCGCAATATTTCTCCGCATGTACTTCATGCTTTGATTGCCACGGAAGACGAACGCTTTTACAACCATTCCGGTATCGATGTAAAGTCGACGCTGCGTGCCGTTTTCCTTCTTGGTAAAGAAGGTGGAGGATCTACTATCACCCAACAGCTGGCAAAAGCCCTATTAGCTCAGGGGAGTAAGAATAGTGCCTGGAGAGTTATTGAGAAATTCAAGGAATATATCGTTGCCATCAGGCTGGAGCGCAATTTCACCAAAGAAGAGATTCTGGCACTTTACCTGAACGCTGTTCCATACGGAGATAATATTTATGGAATACGGAATGCGGCCCGCACTTATTTTCAAAAAGAGCCGGACCGTCTTTCTGTAGAAGAAGCGGCTATGCTGGTAGGACTTCTCAAAGGAAATTCCATATATAATCCACGGCTTTATCCCAAAAGGGCACTGGACAGAAGAAATGTGGTTCTTGGACAGATGCAAAAGAATGAGTTCATTACTGCAGCCGAATTTAACCGTATAAAATCAGTACCCATACACCTCAATTATCGCAAGTTGGATGAAAATACAGGGTATGCGCCTTATTTCAGGGAAATCCTTAAGGATGAAGTAGATAAGGCTTTGGACGGCCTTACAAATGCTGATGGCGATGAATATGATGTCTATAAAGATGGACTGAAAATCTATACCACCATTAATCCGAAAATGCAGGAATATGCGGAGGAAGCGGTGGCTCAGCAAATGCCTGTGCTGCAAAAAGCACTGAATGCCCAGCGTAATATCAAAAACGGGACGGTATGGAAAGACCATATGAATGTTCTGGAATCAGCCATGAAAAACAGTGACAGATGGAAGAATCTAAAAGAAGACGGGTTAACTGACGAAGAGATCAAAAAGACGTTTTCTACCAAAGTGCCGATGAAAATCTTTGCCTGGAATGCAAAAAGGGAGGCTGACACCTTAATGACACCAATGGACAGTATCAAGTATCATCGCCAGATGGTACAGGCTGCCTTTATGGTGACCGACCCGGTTACCGGAGAAATAAGAGCCTGGGTAGGCGGTATAAACTTCAAGACTTATAAACTGGATCATGCCAACCTCAAAACAAAACGCCAGGTTGGGTCCTCCATCAAGCCGCTATTATATTGTCAGGCTATGGAAGAAAGAGGCTTTACGCCCGAAACTATGGTAGAGGATGTGCAACAGACTTTTGGCAAAAATCAATTGGTACCAGCAACCGGCAAATCCTGCACGGGACGAACGATGACCATGGCTTCTGCCCTTACATGGTCCCGTAACTGCGCCACAGCCTATATCATGAAACAGGTTGGTCCGGCTCAGTTCTCCAATTTCCTGGAACGGATAAATATACCGACTAAAGTTGACCCCTTCCCTTCCATTGCACTAGGCTCCTGCGATTTGTCGCTTTTTGAAATGATGTGGGGCTATAGCATATTCCCCGGCCATGGCTTTTCGACCAAACCCACCTTCATCTCAAGAATTGAAGATCGGAACGGGAATGTAGTAAAACGGTTTGACTTTGGAAGCAACCGAAAGGAAGCAATCAGTGAAGTAACCGCTTATAACATGTGTAAAATGATGGAGGGTCCTGTAACAGTGGGTACAGCAAAAGGGCTGATGCAGGCTTTGGGCGCTAA
>DATAHC010000336.1:0-9139 GCA_036263415.1 Flavisolibacter sp. | reverse complement strand
TCATAGGCTCCCAGCTCCGCCGACTCTATGGCCAGTCTCGCCCGCTCTTCGGCATACTCGATCTTTTTACGCGCTACTACCTTATCGGTTACTTCAATGGCAAGTACCATCACACGGCTGATGACTCCATTGAAATCCATCAGCGGTTCGTAAACAAAATCCACATAGATCACTTCTTCCCTTCCCTGCCTGAGAAGTTGAACCTCATACTCCTTTCCATAAAAAGGAATACCTGTGGAAAATACATGATGAAGCAGGTTGTCAAATCCCTGATAACGCACTTCGGGTAAGGCTTCCCAGAGCAGCTTGCCTTCGAGGACCTGCTCTTCCCTACCAATGATCTTTAAAAAAGAATCATTGACCGTTTCAAGGATCAGGTCCATTCCTTTTATGATGCAGATGCCAACCGGAGCCTGCATCACCAGGCTTCTGAAATTCCTTTCACTGTCGATGATGGCCTGCTGTGCGGCCTGTTCGGGTCTAAGGTCACGCATCACGGCGCCTATGCCCATCGGCTTCCCTGTCTTTGGATCATCAATACGGATGGAATTATTATAGACCGGAAATACGTCACCGGTTTTCAGGTGGCGAACCATCATGGTTCCGGCCCATCGGCCTTTATTCAAAACAGAAGGAAGCACGTTCGCTTCCACAAAAGCGAGATCTTCCGGTGTATGCAATTGAGAAATGGGCGTTTCCAGAACCTGGGCGAATGAATCGAATCCCAACAGCTCCATCCCGGCGCGGTTCAGGTAAGCGTTGCGTCCATCCAGTTGCAATACCGACATAAGATGCTCACTATTATCTACCAGGGTTAATAATTTGCGTTGTTCCTCCCGGGCCCTTACTTCTTCTGTGATATCGACTACCGTCCCGATAAAACGATGGGTGCCCCCGGATTCAAATACCACCTTTCCCTGTGTCCTTATGTTTCTGGACTTCCCATCTAAACGGTTCACCAGTACATATTCCATTTCATATTGTCCCGGAGATCCGGGTAGTAACGACGCTTCAAAAGCACGGATCACCGCACTCCTATCTTCTTCGCTGATCGTTTCCAGGATGGCTTCCAGAGTAACGGTGGTTTTGCCGTCGAAGCCAAACAGTTCGTTGGTGCGGGGCGAGCAAAAAACGGTATTGGTTACGGGGTTATAATCCCAGGTACCCATAGCGGCGGCATCCAGGGCGATGCGAAGCCGTGTTTCACTTTCTTCCAGCCGCCTGCGAACCCCCACCTGGGTGGTGGCATTGGTGGCCATAACCAGAACTCCTGTAATACGGCCGTCCGCTTCCCGGTAAGGCTGGTAAACAAAATTGAAAAATACCGTCTCCCGTATACCCGAGGCACGCCTGAACTCAGCGGGTATTTCAAATCCATGATGGGTTTTTCCATTCTGGTAGACATCCAGAAGCAACTTCATAAAACCCTGCGCTTCCATTTCGGGCAGTATTTCCAAAAAAGGTTTTCCAATGGCTTCTCTGGTCACCTGCCACAGGTCCAGCAAGGCCTGGTTCGCCACATCCAATACCATTTCATCGCCTTTCAGTATCAGAATGGGATCGGGTGCCTGCTCTACCACATTTCGGAAGCGTTGCTCGTTTTCTGCATTCTTTCGCCGGGCCTCCACCTGGTCGGTTACATCATGACCAAAAGCCATAACGCCGGTGATCGTTCCCGCTTCGCTCCGGTAAGGAGTATAGACCAGGTTATAGTAGCGCAACTGCTGCCCGCTCTGTTTTTCCAATTCTATATAAGCTGGCGTTTCATTGGCATGATAGGGCTCTCCGGTGCTGAATACGTTTTCAATAATTTCATAATAACCCTGCCCTTCCAGTTCGGGGAAAGCTTCCCTGAGCGTCTTGCCAATGATGTCGCGGTAGTGAAAGATTTTCAGGTACGCATCGTTGGCAAACACATACCGCAGCTCCCTACCCTTGTAAATGGCAATGGGTGCCGGCGCCTGGGTAAAAAGCTGCTGGTAATTCTGTTCCGATATAAATGCTTCACCGCTCATTATAGATGGGTCCTAAATCAGGCCTTAAGCTAATTCTTTTTACCTGAATCCCCGGCTTTGCATCATCAGTAATCAATTACTGCAGAAGGTGTGGTGGCGGAAGAAGAAGTTACCTCAGATGTAATGGCTACCACGGCAAACGTGATCACGGCAATGATCAATCCCCACATGAACACCGTATAGGCAATACGCAGGTATTTATATTTTTTGGCCAGTACCACACCCAGGTAGTAAATATCCATCATCATGGTATTATACAAGTATTCCTTATCCTTGATCATCTGGTTCATCCCCCACTGGTAATCGTCCAGCTGCATCCGATGGAAATTTCCAAAGAACAGGAGATTCGTCTTCTTATTACGGATATCATCCTCCGTAAACCGGCCGTTCGAAACGGAAGGCCTGGTCGAGAGGATGGCGAAGATCACCGAGATCAGGCAGGTGGCAATAAGGATGGCGGTAGGAATGATATACTGCGGATAAAATGCCAGGCGCGCCAGCAGCGACGACAGGGTTACCGATAAAATGATCGAATTAACGGTTATAAGGATATGTGACTTATTATCAGCCATGGAACTTAGCTCCAGATGGTTATGTGAAGTGGTGCGGAACATGGTCTGTACGCCCCGCTCGGCGTTCTTGAGGTCTTTTGGATCCGTATTGGCCTCACCGGGTTCCTGGAACACATAGGGGAACGCTTCTCCCTCATCCACTTTCTCCGCTTCCTTCCTGTCTTTTCCCTTGCGGAGCTCATTCAGGTTGTTCTGCTTTTTATATTCCAGGTGCTGCTGACCGTATTCGGTAAAGTATTTATGGCCTTCCAGAAACTGGATATTATTCTTTCTCCATTCTTTTTTGGATATCTTTTCTCCCAGGATATTTTCTCTTTCCTGCTTCAATAACTGGTTTCTCGGCTTAAAATCAGCCGTTGCCAGGTGCATCAGGTCTGCATCGCAAAGGATCTTCTCGATCTGGCTAACCGGCGATTGCGGCATTTTGGTGGCCTGTATACAGGATCCCACCCGGTGAATGATATTTTCATCCGCCCGGTGATCGCGCAGGAAATCGGTGGCGATCCGGATACTGGCGTCTTCATGGCCTTCGGCATGGCCCGAGGAATAGCCCGTATCGTGAAACCAGGCCGAAAGCATCAGCACAAACCGGTCTTCTTCGTTCAGGGAAGCCAGATCGGCCATCAGGCTGCAGGCATCTGCCACATCTTCAGTATGTTCCAGGTTGTGAAAAACAAACCGGGGATCCATGCGGTGGGAATACAGATCGGTGACAAAACTGCGGGCTGCGGCCAGTGTTTGCTCATACGTTTCGTTCATGGGTTGGTGCATTGTTTGTATTAAAGGTATTAAATGATGAAAAAGTTATTTCAAACTAAATGCCCGGCATGGATCGGCATCATCCTCGTATATACCGTAACGTTATCTGCAGGCTGTAAACAGCATGGATATGACACTCCGGAAGGGTATGATACCAATAAGCCCATAAAAATGGAATTGGGAAAAGTTCTCAACGAAATTTCGGGACTGAGCTATAATAAAGACGACAGCAGCCTGCTCGCCATTTCTGACAGTAAGGAGAAAATCTTCTCTATCCGGCTGAAAAACAAGAAGCTGAAGGATTTTACCGACAAGGTGGTGGGGCCCGACAGTGACCTGGAAGACCTGGTGTATTCAGACAGCATGGTATACCTCCTTTCCAGTCCGGGTGTCATCAAGGCAGTCCCTCCCGGCGCCAAGGACAGTTCGGGCGTACGGACCTATGAGCTAAATCTGCCCGGACAGAACGATTTTGAATCGCTGTACTATGACGCCTCCGTAAAGGGGCTGATCGCCGTGTGCAAGTCCTGCGCTTCAGACAAAGGCCTGCACCAGCGAAGCGCCTATCGCTTTGATCTGGAAACCAAATCTTTCGATTCGGCTGCGCTTTTCACCTTCAATACCAGCACGGTAGATGAACAGCTGAAAGACAAGGACGCCAAATTCGACCCTTCCGGTATTGCGGTAAATCCTATCAATAAAAGGTTATATGTATTATCTTCTTCCGGTAACCTTCTGATCGTCGCCGATAACCGGGGAAAGATCATTGAAACCCATAAGCTGAATCCGGACGATTATCCCCAGGCCGAAGGCATTGCATTTGCACCGAATGGGGACATGTATATCTCTAACGAAGGCAAGTATGGAAAGCCCACCTTATTGCATATTCCATATCGCCAGGCAGGCAAGAAAAACAAATAGGCTATCATGAGAAAAGCGAACGTATTATTCTTACTGCTCTTTTCGAGCGCCCTTATGGCTCAGGTTGACAGCATCAGCCAGCGCATTTTCCTTGTAGGGGATGCCGGCGGGCTCGAAGCGAGCCAGCAGCCCGTAGTGAACTGGCTGCAAAAACATGTTGACTGGAACGACGAAAAAAATACCGTAATCTACCTGGGTGATAATGTATACCCCCTGGGCCTTCCCATGGAGGGCGAGCCGGGTTACGCGGAAGCCAAAAGGATCCTGGATTCTCAGATTGATCTGGTGCGTGATAAAAAGGCGAAAGCCTTTTTTGTTATGGGAAACCACGACTGGAACAACGGCAAACTGGGTGGATGGCAGCAGGCCATGAACCAGCAGGATTATATCAATGGCCTGGGCAAGAATAACATACAAACCTATCCCACGGAGGGTTGTCCCGGACCGATCGCCGTAGAACTGAGCGACAAGGTAGTGGGCGTATTTATAGACAGCCAGTGGTTTTTGTATGTTCATGAGAAGCCGGGGCCCGGTTCTACCTGCAATGCCAAGACCATTGAGGAATTTGCGACCGAACTGCAGGAGATCGTTGCGACCCATCCTAATCAGATGCTGATGATCATTACCCACCACCCGATGTACACCTTCGGGATCCATGGGGGCGATTACACCTGGAGAGAGCATTTGTTTCCTTTCACGGCCATGAATCCGAAGCTGTATATCCCGCTGCCGGTTCTGGGCTCCATCTATCCCATTACACGGGGCATCTTTGGCAGCCTTCAGGATGTAAAGCATCCGCTTTACAAGAATATGGTGAATACCATCGAAAAGATCATCAAGACCCACCCGAATCCAATTGGTGTGGCCGGACATGACCATAGTCTTCAGATGATCATGAAGGATAGTATTCCCTACATCGTCAGCGGCAGCGGTATTAACCTGAGCCGCGTCAGTGAGAACCGGAAAGGCAGCCTGCTTTTTTCTGATGTCACCTATCATGGATTCGCACTGCTTGAGGTGCACAAAAGCGGTAAGGTGGAAGCCCGTTTCTATAATACCAACAGCGCCGACCTGAATACACCCACCTTTGTGCAGGCACTTGACTCCATTAAAGCCTTGCCTGATGTGGTGTCGAAGGACAGCATTCCGCGACTGGCAGACTCGGTGGTGATTGCAGCCAATCCGAAACTACATGAAAATGGCTTCCGCAACCTGTTCATGGGTAAAAACTACCGGAAGGAATGGACCACGCCCGTAACCGTACCCGTGCTGGATCTGGGCACGGAACAGGGTGGCCTGAAACCCGACAAACTGGGTGGCGGCAAGCAAACGAAATCACTGCGGCTGGAAGATAAGGATGGCCGTGAATGGGCATTGAGAACGGTGGAGAAATTCCCGGAAGCAGCCATTCCGCCGGATCTAAGAAGTCCGTTCGCCATGGATGTTATACGCGACGGCATCTCCGCCTCATACCCCTATGGTTCCTTGTCGGTAGCTCCCTTTGCCGATGCAGCCAATATTCCCACGTTACGGAGAAAGCTGGTCTACATTCCGGATGATCCGCGCCTGGGAAGATTCCGCCAGACCTTCCGCAATACCCTCGCCATTCTGGAAGAGCGGGAGCCACAGGGAGTCAAGAAGACCTACAACACCGAAGAACTGATCCTGCGGCTGGCAAAAGACAATGATGACCATGTGGATCAGCGGCAGGTATTGAAAGCCCGCCTGCTCGATAACTTCTATATGGACCTGGACCGCCACGAGGACCAGTGGAAATGGGCTACGCGCGATACCGGTAAAGGCAAGATCTATTATACCATTCCAAAAGATCAGGACCAGGCTTTCTATACCAATCAGGGGATTGTACCCTATTTCGTACGTAAGCCATGGCTGGTGCCTGAGCTGCAGGGTTTCCGCAAGAAGGCCGACAATATCAAAACCTTCAACCGGGCGGCCCGGAACTTTGACCGCACCTTTCTCAACGAACTGAATGAAGACACCTGGCGTGCTGCTATCGATACTTTTTTGAACAGCATGACCGACCAGGTGATCGATGCGGCTATGGCTCGTCAGCCCAGGGAGATCAGGGGATTTCATGCCAGCAAGCTGGGAGAAACCCTGAAACAGAGAAGGAACTATTTCAGGGAAGACATGCTGGAATATTACCGCTTCCTGGCCAAGGAGGTCAATATCGTGGGTACGAATCAAAAAGAATTCTTCCTGATCGACAAAACGGATGATGGCCATACGCATGTCACCATCAACAAAATTGATAAGCAGGGACAGGTCAGCTCCAAGATCTATGACCGGGATTTCGATCCTTCCATCACTAAGGAATTACGGATCTACGGCCTGGAAGATAACGACAGCTTTGTGATCCGCGGGGGCCGCTCTCCTATTCTGGTACGGCTGATCGGTGGACCCGGCAACGATAATTTTGTGAATGAGGGATCCGGAGGCCGCGTGCTGGCGTATGATGTAAGCTTTGAAGAAAACCATTTTTCCGGAAACGGCCGTGGACTAAGGCAGCGGCTGAGCAAGGATCCGAGGAATAATCAGTATAGCCGGATTTTCTATAAATATGATATTATTCATCCCGGTCTGGCGGTAACGTACAACGTGGACGATGGTATCTTCCCTGGGGCGCACCTGGAGTTCATCAAGAACGGTTTCCGCAAAGAGCCCTATGCGATGCGCCACAATGTAGTGGTAGGCCATGCGCTGCGCACCCGCTCCTGGTTCTTTAAGTATGATGGTGAGTTCAACAAAGCTTTCGGCAACTCTGACCTGTTGCTCCATGCCGATGTAAGGGCTCCCATAAACGTGACCAACTTTTTCGGGTTGGGCAATAACACCACGTTCAATAAAGACCTTGGCATCAACTATTACCGGGCACGGTATAACGTAACGAATGCCTCTGTCCTGTTCCGTCGGCAGCTTCAGTCCTGGATGCGTATTACAGGAGGTCCTTCCTTCCAGATGTTCAAATTACCGCAGGAGGAGAACAAGGGTCGATTTGTAAACGACCTGGCTGTCAATGGCCTGGATCCTGCCAACCTGTACAAGGTTAAGACCTTTGTGGGAGCAGAAGCCAACCTGGATATCAATTCGAAGAACAGCCAGGTGGTGCCTACCAGAGGGTTTGTGCTTGATGCCAGTGTAAGAAAGCTGTATGGCATTACCGGCAACACCAACGATCTGTTGCAGGTGCATGCGGACATGAGCATATTCGCCAGCTTCGTGACACAGCCGAAATATGTAATTGCCACCCGCTTCGGTTATTACCGCAATTTCGGAAGCTTTGAATTTCAGCAGGCGAATTATCTCAGCGGTACGGAAAACCTGCGCGGTTACCGTAAGAACCGCTTTGCCGGGCGCACCATGTTCTTCAATAACTCGGAGCTGCGCATCAAGCTGTCTGATTTCAACACCTACCTGTTCCCGGGCTCTATTGGCATTCTGCTGTTCAATGATGTGGGCCGGGTTTGGGTGGACAATGAAAGCTCTAACAAATGGCACGACGGCTACGGTGGTGGTATCTGGATCTCCCCGATACAGCGCTTCGTGGTTACTGTGATCGCTGCCCATTCGGAAGAGGAAAAGATTCTTCCCTATGTAACATTCGGATTCCAGTTTTAGCAGGAAGTGGAATCAACAGTTAGGAAAAAGAAAAATTGAAAAGGCCAGTTGCTTTGCAACCGGCCTTTATACTAATATCGTCAACCACTATCTAATATCTGAAATCCGCCATCTGCTATTCACCTTGGGTTCCGGAACACCTTCTGCAAAATGGGCCTTGAGATCTCCATGGAAGGGGCGGTAGCCGGTTCCGTACTCAGGTTCACTTCCACCCGTATGGCTTTCAGTCCGCTGATGCCCTGCGTATCCTCCAGGTCCAGGTGCTCGATGTTCTCACCCAGCAGCCTCTCATTCTGCAGGAATTCGATGTACTCCATATATTCCATCAGCTCCTTATGCTGGGAGTAAACGATACCGATCTTTCCCGGTTGGGTCAGGCGTTCCTCGCTGTCGCGCAGGTGCACTTTATCGATCCGCTTCTTCACAATCTCATAGCGGATGTTATAGGCTCCATCCACATCGAACTTGCGTTCCTTTCTGCGGAAGCTGATGGTAAGCGGTATGGAATGCGCGAGGATGAGCTGTGTGGTTTGCAAGGGAAGGCTCAGGCGCGATTCCAGAGCATTCGACAAGCGGGCGGCCTTGGCCAGCAGTGTAAGCTGCCAGAGCTTCAGGTTGCGCACATACATCTCATTGAACGGGTGATAAGGTGAGATGGACTGTCCGATATAAATATTGAATTCGATACCATCCGTTATGTACCGCTCAAAATAATGCGGATAAGCTTCCTGCGCAGCCTGTTGCTCCAGGTCCATAAAGCGGTCCAGCATATCATTGATGCGGGTAATGCTTTCTTCGTAATTCTTGCGCTGGTGATAGATCACTTTCTTTTGCGGATCCAGCGCATGGAAATAGGTATCGATCGTCTTCTTGAGTTCCGGCCTGGTCTCCCTCAGGTTCTTCAGTAACGAATCCAGGTCGTTCTGCAGAAATTCGTAGATCAGCATCTCATCGTCCGTCAGAAGGGTATCGGAAGTAGAGGCTATATATTTATCAATGCGGTACTGGATCTCTTTCAGCAAGGGAAATTCCATGATCTTGTCCGCCTTCGATAAAACATCTTTAACCATGTTCAGCTGTTCCAGAAGGTCCTGCTGAATGGCAGCACTTCGTTCGGTAGAGGAATTCCGTACATCAATGGAGCCATATAACGGGTATACGTCGGCAAAGGAAATGGCAGGCATGCGCGCCATTTCGCTTACCTGCTGATGCTGCAGGTACTGGAAAGATACC
>DATAHC010000335.1:0-5275 GCA_036263415.1 Flavisolibacter sp. | reverse complement strand
AGGAGCACAAGGACCCGCAGGGGCACAAGGACCGGCAGGCAGCCCGGGAGCACCGGGAACTAATGGTACAAATGGCACCAACGGTAGCAATGGAACCAATGCCCAAGTAGTCTATTCACCATGGACAAAATTTAGTGTTGAATTATACAATTTTGATGATACCAAAGATCCGGTAGAGGCACAGGACTATAATCAAAGACAAGTGATAAGTGTACCTGGTGTTACAACAGATATGCTTGACAAAGGTACCATCCTGGTATATGGTCGTTCTACTTCAGGCTCGGTTACTCTATTGCAGGCTGAAACCTATTTGATAAGCGTTACGGCAAATGGAACGTATTATACAAGCTTTTATCCTTTCATTTCAGTTGGGAATATTACACTTTATGCCAGTAGCGATGACTACTTGGAGTTGAATGCGTCAACTGCAGCCTTCCGTTATGTGCTCATCCCTGGCATCATCCCTACCGGACGCCAGGCGCAGGAGCTTAAAAAAATGAGTTACAAAGATGTCGTGAAGCTGTATCATATTCCAGAGTGATGTTATGGATCCTTTTAAAAAATGCCGGCTTGCTAAGAGCCGGCATTCTTATTTATAAAAATATTCACGGTTTTGTCTAACCGCCGATAATTCAATACTTCCTGTTGTTTTAGTTTAGTGAAGCAATCCAAAACCCTACAACATGAAAATCAATCTCCTCCGGTCGTCCCTGCTGCACAGCGTGATATACGACGATCAGAAACAACAGCTCGGCCTCATTTTCCTGAACAAGACCACCCGCGTGTATGAAAAGATCACCCCTGATGTGTATGAAGAATTGCTGAAAGCTTCATCCCACGGCGTTTATTTTCTGGACCATATCAGGGGGAAGTTCCAGGTGGTGGGAGAAGCCTATTCGTATTGAAAAAATTATTGTCCCCACTCAATCCTATTTTTTAGCACTTCAATAATCAATCCTTTATGAAGCGACACGTTTACTCCTTGTATTTTTTTGCAACTCTTTGCCTGTCCCTTACTTTTTTTGAAAATGCAACAGCGCAGGCCAGTTGCCAGACGCCGGTGCTATCAGACTATGTGCTGCGGCTGGGCGCTACGTCGTTCACAACCACCTGGACGCATGGAACGACTCGATATGGCTATCAGTTCGAATACCGGCGGATCGGGATGACCAATTGGAATCATATCGATACCCGGTCCGATACCCTGATGGTAAACGGACTGTTGTCGGGTACCGACTATGAAGCGCGCGTACGGTCGGTTTGCGACAGCAACCTGCTTTCCGCCTGGAGCACCACAGTGATCTACCGCACCTTATGTGGGATGGCAGACAGTCTTCATGCTCAAACCTCCACCACCACAGCCCATCTTACCTGGAGTCCACCTCCTCCGGGAAGTACGCGGGATTATGTGGTGCTGTACCGGAGGCCGGGAGCCACCACGCCTCAATATCAGTTCACGGCCAATCGTTTCCTGGATCTGACCGGATTGCAGCCGGGTACTACCTATGAGTTCTCGGTGATCACGAACTGTGCATTTTACCAATCCGACCCTTCCCCCTATGTGCGCTTTACTACGACCTGCACGGCGCCTCAAACCCCCGTAGCGGGTTCTGTTACCAATACCCAGGCCAGTATCAGCTGGCAGGTGCCTTCTCAACCTATCACATTCGAGTATCAATACCGGACGGTGGGCACCAGTAAGTGGATGGGTGATACCAGCTTCCGAAGTGCAGTTATGCTGACCGGCCTGGATCAGGCAGGCCCGGATTATGAGTTCCGGGTACGTTCGGTTTGTGCCGTGAATGTATTTTCTGCCTGGTCGCCTTCCCTGTTTTTCACCGCGCTGTCCGGCCCCGGTGGTCCGCCACCTGCCGACAATACCCGTAAGGCTGCTGAAGTTACCACCACCCTAGCCGGGGAAACACTCCGGGTGCAGCCTAACCCGGCCACGCAGGAGATTCATATCAATTACCAGCCGGCAGACCGGAACGCACGCATCGTAATCACTTCGGCCTCCGGCGCCCTGGTCTATTCCGGCGCCTATAAGCCATCGATCTCTGTAAAAGAATGGAAAAGCGGCTTGTACCTGGTTTCGATCTATGACAGTGGCAAAACCAGCCATTTGAAATTGGTAAAGCAGTAAAGTCCAGGCTTCTTATTCAAAGCAGTACCAGCCAGGTCTTCCGTGCCGGGTAGTACTGCTTCATTTTATAATTCGTTCCATGATAAAAAATTATACCCTTTTGTTTTACCGATGCTTTCTCCTGTTGCTAACGGGAATAGGTATCACAGCCAGAGGTGCTGCACAAAACCTGAAATGGCTGCAGACTGCCGGTTCCTCGGCGGTACAGGGAGGAACTGTCAATACCACCAGCGTGGCGGCCGGAAACGACGGGACTTTCTTTATTACAGGCGATTTCCGAAATACGGTTGATCTGGACCCGGGCCCCGGTATGGTCAATGAAACGGCCACGTATGCCAGCCAGAACCTCTTTCTGGCAAATATGGACGCCAGTGGAAAACTATTGTTTGAGAAAACCATCAAGGGAAGCGGGAAGGCGGTTATCAATAAAATAGTAACAGACCGGCAGCACCATTTATGGCTTACCGGTTCGGTTGAGGGTACCTTTGATTTCGATCCCGGGCCGGGAGTCCATAACTATACAAGTTCCGGCCAGGACGCTTTTCTTGCGCAATTCGATGATAAAGGCAACCTTTTATGGTTTGGCGGGCTGGGGGAAGCCGGTAAGGACGCCGGTACCGCACTGTGGGCAGATGATCAGAATAATATTTACCTGGGCGGTTATTTTTCCGACCATATAGACCTCGACCCCGGACCTTCAACCAGCTCTTTTATGACCGCGGGCCCACGAAGTCTTTTCCTTGCCAAGTTCAATGAAAATGCTGGTTTCCAGTTCGGCTGGATTCTCGAAAGTTCAGGAAGCAATGCCCTTTCTGCCATTGAAACAGATGCGAACGGACATATTCATTTGCTGGGCAATTTTCAATCGGTCATGGACTTTGATCCGGGAAGTGGAATAACGAGCCGGGCCACCGCCGGAGCTTCCGATATTTTTCTTGCCGAGTACGACGCGGCAGGAACCTTTCAATCCGTTTCAACATTCGGAGGAATCGGGACTGACCTGGGAACTTCGATGCGCATCAGTAGCAGTACTATTTATTTAACCGGGTCGTTTGAATATACCGTAGATTTTGATGGAGGACCGTTATCTGTCAAACGCACCAGCCTGGGTTACTCCGACCTGTACCTGGCCGCTTGTGATCTTTCCGGAAACCTGCTTTGGGTACATACAGCAGGTGGATCGGTTATTGACAGAGGCACTTCCCTGACCATCGATCCGGATAATAATATTTACCTGACCGGAAGCTATACCGGCACCGTCGATTTTGACCCTTCACCGGGAACCTATAACCTGACGGCCTCCAATAACAGCCTGCATGCTTACCTGAGCAAGTATGATGCAGGCGGCCATTTTATATATGCCCGATCCATCAATGGCTCGGGAACCGAAACCACAGCCGGTATTGCGGCAGACCTCGCCAACCATCTCTTTCTTTGCGGCTCGTTTACGAAGACAGCCGATTTTGATCCGGGACCCGCTTCACAACCTTTAACCGCCGGATCGGGTGCAACCGGAACCAATGGTTTCTTCGGAGCCTATTCCTTTGACGGTGAATGGATCAGCAGCGGCCTTCAGGGTGGCTATGATGTGGTCGGCCTGAATTGTGAGGTATTGGATGTGGTAACGGACGCGCAAGGCAACAGCTACCAGGTAGGCGTGTTCAATGGCACGGTCGATTTCGATCCGGGACCGGAAACGGTTTCCTTAAAAAGTAATGGCAGCTATGATGTGTTCCTTTCGAAATATGATGCCTCCGGTAAATTGGTTTTTGTAAAATCTTTCGGCAGCTCCAGTGATGACAGGGGATATGCCATAGGGCTTGATAAAAATGGTCACATTATTATCGCCGGATATTTTTACGGGCAGGCTGATTTTGACCCGGGTCCGGGAATCCAGCTGCTCCAATCGAATAATGGTACTATCGCCGGATTTTTCAGTCAGTTCGATACCGACGGCAACTTTATTTATGCGCGCGTACTGTTGAATTCCGATGTACTGGACCTTGCGATAGACCCGGGGAACAATATCATCCTTTCGGGAGAATTCCTTGCCGGTAATGACTTCGATCCGGGACCGGACATCCTGCAACTTTCCCATGAAGCGCGTGGCTATAACAGCTACATCAGTAAATATGATAATACCGGTAAACTGCTTTTTGCTCGTGCGCTGGGTGGTACGCAGCAGGATGGTGCCGGTACGGCGCTGGCGGTAGATAAAGCAGGCAGCATTTATGTGAGCGGATATTTTTTCGGCAGTGGTGATTTTGATCCCGGAACGGGTGTATCGTTGCTTGCCTCTTTATCGGATCAGGCTACCGTGTTTCTTGGCAAGTTTGATGCATCGGGGAATTACATCTATGCAAAATCTATTGGGAACACCGGCCAGGTATGGCCGGGAGGACTAGCTTTAAATGACGGGGATGAACCCTACCTGCTCACCTATTTCACGGATAAGGCAACCTTCGGCACAGGCAGCGGAGCGGTTACGCTTACCGATGAAAGGGCAACCGGCGACATAGCCCTTGCCCGCTATGATGCCGATGGGAATTTCCTGAAAGTCACCCACATTTCAGGTGATAACCTGCAAGCCTACAGAATACTGGTAGATCCGGCAGGATCAGTAACGATGATGGGCTGGAGCCACGGTGTAATAGATCGGGATCCGGGGGCCGGTGAAAGCCTGTTTACGTCAACCGGCAGTTCTACATTTATCCTGCGCCTGAGTGCGGACGATGCTCCGGAAAAGTTCATCTCCATGGGGGATCATGGTGCGCAGGTATTCGGCTATGCACTGGCGGCCGCGGACGGGAACCGCATCCTGGTAGCCGGTTGGTATTATTATGACCAGGAGGCAGATGCCGGCCATCAATCGATATTTCAGCAAAGCACCAGCAGTGTTCAAGGTTTTCTGGCCAAATGGAGCACCAGAGAACTTCAGGATATAGCATGGCCGGAACTTTTCGTAAGAAACTATGTTGCCGCTCCAATGGATGTACCGGTATCTGCCTCCTCCGGATTGCCCATCCATTATAGCAGTTCCAATGAGCGCGTTGCTAACGTCAGCAATGGAAAGATCACTATTACCGGAGTAGGCGAGACGACTATCACTGCCAGTCAGGAAGGAAATGAAGT
>DATAHC010000334.1:0-11582 GCA_036263415.1 Flavisolibacter sp. | reverse complement strand
AAGCGGCCTCACTTTCCGAATCACCCAGATTAAAGAACAAAACTTTTGAACCCTGGGAGAGGGTGGCAGGAAAGAGTTGCAATTCTTCCATTACATCATAGATTCGGTCTACGCCAAAGGAAATGCCCACACCCGGAATATTCGGAACGCCGAACAATCCGGTCAGGTCATCATAGCGTCCGCCACCTCCTATGGAGCCGATCTTTACGGTAGCAGGTGCCTTTACTTCGAAAATAACACCGGTATAGTAATTCAGTCCGCGCGCCAGTGTGAAGTCGACAACCACCGCTTCGTTTTGCGTATCTTTTAAAATACGTTCGAGTTCTTCAATACCCTTAATGCCTGTATCGTGCGCACCGATGAGGGCTTTGATCTGATCGATCTTTTCAGTATTGCTACCCTGGATCAAAAGGTATTGTTCAATAATTTGAAGTTGTGGCGCTCCCAGTTCTTTCGCGACCAGTTCTTCTTTTACCTTTTCCAGCCCGATCTTATCCAGTTTATCAATGGCAATGGTGATGTCGGTCATACGGTTGGCACCGCCGCACAGATCGGCCAGGGCCGCTAGTATCTTCCTGGAATTGATGCGCACTTCTATGCCCTGAATTCCCAGCTTTTGAAAGGCATCCAGGTACAGGTGGGTCAGCTCTACTTCATTCAATAAGGACTGGCTACCCACAACGTCTGCATCGCACTGCACAAATTCCCGGTACCGCCCTCTCTGGGGACGGTCAGCCCGCCATACCGGCTGAATCTGGTAGCGCTTGAAAGGAAAGGCGAGTTGCGCATGATTCATGGCTACATAACGGGCGAAAGGAATGGTGAGATCATATTTCAGGGCGCGCTCCGTAAGATTTTTATCATTGCGGCCTTCCAGTACCTGGTCAAAGGCCAGCCTGGCTTTCTCTTTATTTTTAGGATCATTCAGGCCATTGTTCAGGATTTTGAAGATCAGCTTATCACCCTCTTCTCCGTACTTCCCCATCAGGGTGTCCAGGTTTTCCATAGCAGGAGTTTCCAGCGGCTGAAAGCCATATAACTCGAATACACCCCGAATGGTATGGAGTATGAACTGACGTTTCCGCACTACGTCCGGACCGAAGTCCCGGGTGCCCTGCGGCAATGAAGGTTTCTGATTCATGTAGGAACTATTTAGAACTACTTGGCGTTTTTATATTTTTCAATGATCCGGTCGCAGGCTTCTTCAATAAGTTGATACACCTCGTGATAACCCGGCTCCGGTCCATACCAGGGATCCGGGACGGATAGATGCTTACCCGGGTGCACTTCATTCAGCAGCAGATCGGTTTTACCGGCGTCGAATGATGAACCTCCGATCTTCTTCATATCGTCGATCACATCATCAGCCATAGCATAGATCTTATCATACTGTGCAAAGTCTTCTTTACGGAAGCGACGCGCTTTCTGATCGCAGATATCGATGCCGTTCAGCTGGGCTACTTTCTGGGAAAGCGGGTGCGGAGCTTCTCCGGTATGATAGCCATTGGTGCCGGCACTTTCAACAACCCAATTCAATCCTGCCGCTCTGACCTTGTGCTTCAATATGCCTTCTGCCAGCGGGCTCCGGCAGATATTACCCAGGCAAACCATTAATACTTTCATACCTGTTTTTTCGGGAGCAAAAGTAGTTGATTGATTTGTATTCAATTTCTATGGAAAAACGGCGGAAGGCTCATCTCATTTGAAAACTACTATTATGACCAGCCATGAGATCCAGAAAGCGGACCTGCTTGACATTCTGTTTGACAACCGCAATAAACAATATGGGGCGTACAGCCTGAGAAAACACTATTCTTCACGCTTGAAATTTGCCCTTGGAATTGCCGTGAGTGCCGTATTCCTGCTTTTGCTCTTAATACGTCCTGCGGGTAAGTTCAGTCCTGCAGATAATCTTACTGTACCTCCGGACCTGATCATAACATCAGTTGTAATGCCGAAAACAGAACCTAAATTACCAAAACTGGCGACACCTCCGGCTGCAAGGAAAATTGCCAGTGCCAGCCTTACAGCACAGCTGAAGATCGTTGACCAGGTGGATGAGAAGAAACGTATGCAGGATCAGAACCAGATGCAGCACCTGGCCGTTGCTGCTGTAAATACTACAGGGGAGATTATTCCGAATATTCAAACAGTTCCTCCTCCGCAGCCGCTTACAAGCGAGCAAGGCAAAGCACCTGCCCAACCCGATGAAAAATTTGAGCCGGTAGAGCGCATGCCCGAGTTTCCGGGAGGCAGAGATGCCTGGCTTAACTTCCTGAACCGCTATCTCACTACACCCGGAGATCTGGAGCCTGGAGAAAAAAAGGTAGTACAGATCAACTTCCTCGTAGATGCCGATGGCACGGTCACCGGCTTTACGGTAGCGCAATCGGCCGGTAAGCTTTTTGATAATGAAGTAATACGGGTATTGCGTAAAATGCCGAAGTGGAAACCAGCAGTTCAGAACGGGCATCCTATAGCGGTTTCCTTTACGCAGCCGGTAACATTTGTAGGTGTTGAACAGTAAAAAGTTTTAAATTGCCCAACCCAACGTATAGCTATGATCGAAGAGTTTCAGGAACAGCAACGAAAAAGAACGGCGCGCATACGGTCGGTCATGGACCTTACCATGGGCGCATTGATCCTGCTGATAGGCATTTACTTCCTGGTTTATGAAAAACTCGGCATCAATGTTTTCAACAGGCAACCCTCTGCCCTGGATTATTTTATAGGTGGATTATTTATGATATATGGGATCTGGCGCATGTACCGGGGCTATAAAAAAGACTATTTCAGATGATGCTGATCAACAGGTGGTTCAGTTCTTTGTTCGGGATCGGTCTCTTGGTTATAACGGCCGGATGCCATCAACCGGATCAGCCGAAGGATAACTATAAACAGGGTACCATCCATATCAGTTGTGATGAGTCGTTCCGGCCGGTTATCGATGCTGAAGTTGCCGTGTATCAGGCCAGTTATCCGGATGCGCATCTGATCGTTCATTACAAGCCGGAGGCTGATTGCCTGCGCGATCTGCTGGTTGATTCCATCCGGATGGTCATTGCCACCAGGGGATATTCAGAAGGCGAGGCAGAGGCCATCTATAAAGCCGTTAAAGTGGGCCCGGAGAAGCTTACGGTTGCACATGATGCCATAGCCGTGATTGTTCATCCGGAGGGTACTGATTCCACCTTCACTATGCAGGAAATCCGGGATTTGCTTGCCGGAAAGCTTAAAGAAAATCTAATTCCGGTGCTGGATGGCGTAAAAGCGACAAGTACGGTTCGATTTATGATTGATTCTGTGCTGAAAGGTGGAAATTTAGGAGCGAATGTGGTAGCGGCCCAAAGCAGCGAAGGGGTAATCGATTATGTCTCCAAAACAAAAAATGCGATAGGATTCATAGGCGTCAGCTGGGTAGGGAACCATGAGGATACCCTCCAGCAATCCTTTTTACAGAAGATTAGGATTGCCCGTTTGGAAAGCACAGACAGCGCCGGAGCCTTTGTTCAACCCGTACAATACCTCATTTATACGAAAAGCTATCCAATGGTACGTGATTTGGTATATACCCTGAAAGAAGCTCATACAGGGCTGGGACATGGTTTCGCCAATTTCATGCGGTGGGAGCGGGGTCAGCTGATTTTCAGAAGGGCTTATCTTCAGCCGGCTTTACGGCCGTTTTATATCCGGCGGGCCGAACTGAGGGACAAGTAACATTAACAACTATTGAGTAAACCAAACAGTATAATTTTAAATCTTAAAAGAAAAAGAAAAATGAAGAAATCAGCTATTGTTTTGTTTTTTGCTGCTTTCCTTTCCATTTCAGCTTTAGCCCAGAATGTACAGGAAGGAGTAAATAACTTTTACGCAGAAAGGTATCAGAGCGCAAAATCGGTGTTTGAGAAACTCGTAGCTGCAAATCCGAACAATATGGAAGCAACATACTGGTTGGGTCAAACTTTAATTGCTCAGGATAATACGGCAGGCGCCCGCAGTCTGTACGAAAAAGCCCTGGCTGCCAACGGAAACGCTCCGCTGATACTGGCTGGAATGGGCCATGTGGAGCTTCTGGAAGGAAAGCAGGCGGAAGCCCGCCAGCGCTTTGAAACGGCTATCACCGCCAGCAAGGGAAAAAAAGGAAGTGATCCGCTGGTGCTGAATGCCATCGGACGGGCCAACGTGGCTACCTTTTCCGATACCAAGAAAGTGGGCGACATCGACTATGCCATTGCAAAACTGAACGAAGCTGCTCAGCTGGCTCCTACCAATCCAGATATTTTTGTGAACCTGGGTAATGCCTACCGTAAAAAGCATGACGGCTCCCAGGCAGTTCAGGCCTATCGTAAGGCTGGTAACTATGCTCCGGCTATTTACCGCACAGCCATGCTGTACCAGACACAAACCCAATACGGACAAGGTAACTGGGATATCGTTCTTGAAAACCTGAATAGTGCATTAACGGCAGATCCGAAATTCGCACCTGCATATGAGCAACTGGCAACCTATAATCTTTTATATAAAAAAGATTTTCCAACAGCGGAAAGCTTTGCTACCAAACTGGTAGCGAATTCCGATCCTGGAATTGAAAATACGTACCTCCCTGCCTCCATCAAATACCTGCAAAACAAGTTTGATGAAGCCATTACTATGGGTAAAGCCATTGTTGAGCAAACTAATAATAATCCCAGACCGCGTGTGTATCGCTTGTTAGCGTATAGCTACATGGGTAATAAGGATACGGCAACAGCCTGTACGTATTCTGAGCAGCTTTTTGCAAAAGCAAAAGAAGAAGATCTGGTTACCAAGGATTATTTGCTGCATGCACAATCCTGCGGTAAAAATAACCCGGAAGTGATCAATGCAGATCTTCAAAAAGCATTATCCATGGAGCCTGAAATGGCCAACAAGGTCGCCATGCTGAATGACTTTATCAAAAGTGCCAAGGAAAGCAACCAGCGGGTATTGGAAGGCGAACTGCGCCTGGTTTCTTATCAGTTAAGAGGAGCGAATGCCAATCCGACTGAGTTGATCAGTTACATCGCTGTTCCTCTTTACCTGGGTGGCGCTTATCAAAAGGCAGATAGCGTAGCGAAAGCGTATGCGACTATTGCCCCCGACAGCATTTACGGACATTACTGGAGTGCGCTGGCGCTGTCCAGGATCGACACTACCATGTCGCAGGGCCTGGCAATACCTTCTTTTGAAAAAGCGCTGGCCGTTGCCCTGACAGACAAGGTGCGGTATAAAAGCCAGGGGGTACAGTCGGCTTCTACTTTAGCGGCTTACTATAACAATATCAAGGAAGATAAGGCGGCTGCGATCGGCTACCTGCAGAAAGGCCTGGAATTTGATCCGACCAATACCACCCTTAAAAGTTTTCTGGACCAGCTTTCGAAACAACCAGCTCCACGAACCACACCTCCTACACGAAGGACCAATACGACAACCAATGCGGCTAAGGACACGAAGACGAAGAACAACCCTAAATAGCTGAATCTTTCACTATATCAAAAAGCCCTGCCCAAAGCAGGGCTTTTTTAATGGAAAACTCCTATAAATATTAACCGAAAGATTCAATACTGTGGTGTATTTTTGCGTGCCCATTTGAAAAGCCTATGTTCCATCTTCTTCAGACAGATCTGTCAAAAGCAGTCAATGATATCAATAGCGCCGGCAGCTGGTTGCCGGTAGCGCTTCAGTTCCTATTTGCGGCCGGAATGATCGGCACCCTGATGGTGGTCACCCATCTGCTGGGGCCTAAAAGGAAGACCAGTGATAAGCTGGAAACCTTTGCGAGCGGTATTGAAAACCACGGGGAGGCCAGGCAGCCCGTAGCCATCAAATACTTCCTGGTTGCCATATTATTTGTGTTGTTTGACGTGGAAGTGATCTTTTTCTATCCTTATGCTGTTAATTTCAGGGGACTGGGTTGGAGCGGTTTTTGGGCTGTATTGATGTTCGTGGGATTCTTTTTATGTGGATTCATTTACATCCTGAAAAAAGGAGCCCTGAACTGGGAAGATTAAGTTGATGGGCTAATCGATGCATAAGCCGATCAGCGGATTGTTGAATGATCTAAAAAAGTAATTATGGCACGTCCGGTTTCATATAATATAAACGAAAAGCCTTTAGAGCAGGATATCAGCGTAGTGGGTATGCCGGAAGGCTACCAGGGTGAAGGTTTTTTTGCTTCCAAACTGAGTGATGTGGTAGGATTGGCACGGAAAAATTCCATCTGGCCGCTCCCTTTTGCTACCTCTTGCTGCGGTATTGAATTTATGGCCACTATGGCCTCTCACTATGACTTGGCCCGTTTCGGTTCTGAAAGGGTGGGATTTTCTCCCCGCCAGTGCGATTTGCTGATGGTGATGGGAACGATCGCCAAGAAAATGGCACCTGTGGTGCACCAGGTTTACCTGCAGATGGCAGAGCCCCGATGGGTGATTGCGGTAGGTGCCTGCGCCTGCAGTGGTGGTATCTTCGACAGTTACAGTGTATTGCAGGGAATTGACCAGATTGTTCCGGTCGATGTATATGTGCCTGGTTGTCCTCCCCGTCCGGAAGCTATCCTTGATGGATTTATGAAAATCCAGGATCTGGTGGGAAAGGAGGAATTGCGTAGGCGGAACAGCGAACACTATAAAAAACTCCTAGAGAGTTACGGAATTCAATAAAAATGTACTGGGAAAATGTAAAATTTGAAATCTGAATTTTACATTTTTCATTTTAAAATGGATATGGCATTAAGCAACGAACAGATACAACAACGACTGATCGAGAAATTCGGAGACCAGGTCTCTCATTTTGAAGAGCCTTATGGTATGCTTACTTTTGATTCACCTAAAGAGCTGAATATGAAGGTATTACAGTTCCTTTATGATGATCAGGAGCTGGGTTTTCAGTTCCTCACCGATCTGACGGCTGTTCACTATCCCGCATATAAAGGACGGGAGCTGGCAGTTGTTTATCATTTGCACAACCTGGTGGCCAATTGCCGTATTCGTTATAAAGTATTTGCATCTGTTGATCAGCCGGATGTGTACAGTGCAACGAAGCTGTTTGCAGCTGCCAACTGGCTGGAGCGCGAAGCCTATGATTTTTATGGAGTCAATTTCGTTGGTCACCCCAATCTGATCCGCATACAAAATGTTCCGGAAATGGATTATTTCCCGCAACGCAAGGAATTTCCGGTGGAAGATCAGACCCGTATCGATAAGGATGATGAGATGTTTGGACGGGGCGGCTCCTTTGACTTCGGAAACCGGCAGGCTGATGGCGCACCGCGTCAGATCAGCGAAGCGGAAAAAGGATAACCGGAAGGTTATTCCCTTAATTTTTTAAAATTCAAATCTCCCTGGGGAGATCGATATGAATACAACAGAAAAGAATATCCTGCTTCCGGAAGGAAGTATTGAATCCCGGACCACCAAGCTGAACCTGGGTCCAACCCACCCGGCTACGCATGGCGTATTTCAGAATATACTGGAACTGGATGGAGAGCGGATTGTTTCGGCCGAGCAGACCATAGGTTATATTCACCGGGCGTTTGAAAAACTGGCGGAGCGGAAGCCTTTATACCAGATCACGCCTTTGACAGACCGGTTGAATTATTGTTCGGCTCCCATCAATAACATGGGGTGGCACCTGACCTGCGAGAAATTGCTCGGCATACAGACGCCTAAAAGAGTAGACTACCTTCGGGTGATCATTATGGAGCTGGCGCGTATTGCGGACCATCTTATCTGCAATTCAATAGTAGGGGTAGATACAGGAGCCTATACCGGCTTCCTGTATGTGATGCAATACCGTGAACTGATTTACGAAATCTGGGAAGAGGTATGTGGTTCCAGGCTGACAACGAATATAGGCCGAATAGGAGGGTTTGAACGTGATTTCAATGATATCGCCTTTACGAAACTGGAGAAATTCCTGAATGAATATCCGGACGTGCTGACGGAATTTGAGAATCTCTTTGCCCGTAACAGGATTTTTATGGAACGGACCATAGGAGCAGGACCCATCAGTGCCGAACGGGCATTGAACTATGGATTTACCGGGCCCAACCTGAGAGCGGCCGGTGTGGATTATGATGTTCGGGTACATGCGCCCTACAGCTCTTATCAGGATTTTGATTTCATTATCCCTACAGGTTCTACCGGAGACTGTTACGACCGGTTTCTGGTCCGAAACCAGGAAATGAGGGAATCTATCAGTATTATCAGGCAGGCCTATCAGAAAATACAGGATATCAAGGGCGCCGAAGGCGGTGTTTTCCATGCCGATGTGCCGGAATATTACCTGCCGGAGAAGAAGGATGTCTATACTAAAATGGAAGCCCTGATCTACCATTTCAAGATTGTGATGGGAGAGATCGATATTCCGCCGGGTGAGGTATATAACAGTGTGGAAGGAGCTAATGGTGAATTAGGTTTTTACCTGATCAGTGACGGAGGAAGAAGTCCCTACCGTTTACATTTCCGCCGCCCCTGCTTTATTTATTATCAGGCTTATGAAGAACTGGTAAAAGGAAGTATGCTAAGCGATGCCATTATCGTAATGTCATCCCTGAACCTGATCGCAGGTGAAATGGATGGATAACTAATTTACTTTTTATAATGATATTTTCAGAAGAACGATTACAAAAGGTACACGAGATCATTGCACGGTATCCGGAAGGGAAGCAGAAAAGTGCCCTGATACCGTTGCTGCATCTGGCTCAGGAAGAAAACAGCGGCTGGTTAAGTGTGGAGGCAATGGACTATGTGGCCGGCCTCTTACAGATTAAGCCTATTGAGGTATATGAGGTGGCTACTTTCTACAGTATGTATAATCTGAAGCCGGTAGGGCGCTATCTCTTTGAAGTATGCCAGACGGGTCCATGTATGCTGAACGGAAGTGACCAGATCATTGAGTATATCCAGCAAAAGCTGAATATCAAAGTAGGAGAGACCACTACAGACGGCCTCTTCACACTTAAGACCGTAGAATGCCTTGGTGCCTGCGGGTATGCTCCGATGATGCAAATGGGAAAGTTCTATAAAGAGCATCTTACCAGAGAGAAAGTAGATCAGATTGTGGAGGAATGCCGCCGGGCTGCTGCTCAGAATAATTAAAGAAATTGTTCAATTAATGAAGCCAACAGGCTTTTCAATCAGATTTTAATCAACAAATGGGCAGAAAATTATTACTGGACAAAGCAGGTATAGAAGGTATCAGATTTTATGATACGTATCGGAAGAACGGGGGATATGCCGCCGTTGAGAAGGCTTTTAAAATGGCACCTGCGGACATTGTGGAAGAAGTGAAGAAAAGTGGTTTGCGTGGTCGTGGCGGTGCAGGATTTCCCACCGGCATGAAATGGAGCTTTCTTGCAAAACCGGAAGGCGTACCACGTTATCTGGTTTGCAATGCAGATGAATCGGAACCGGGTACGTTCAAAGACCGCTACCTGATGGAATTCCTGCCGCATTTATTGATTGAAGGATTAATTATTTCTTCATTTGCTTTGGGTTCTACCAGAACCTATATCTACATCCGCGGAGAATATGCCTGGATCGTGGATATACTGGAAAAGGCCATTGCTGAAGCCAACCAGGCCGGATTTCTGGGAAAGAATATACTGGGCACAGGTTTCGATTGTCAGATCTATGTGCAAAGAGGCGCCGGCGCGTACATCTGCGGAGAAGAAACAGCATTGATCGAATCGCTGGAAGGAAAAAGAGGGAACCCTCGGATTAAACCTCCATTCCCGGCTATCAAAGGTTTATGGGATTGCCCGACGGTGGTAAATAATGTGGAGACTTTAGCAGCAATTGTTCCGATCATGAATATCGGAGGAGAAGAATATGCGAAGATCGGTGTCGGTAAATCAAACGGAACAAAACTGATCTCTGCCTGCGGTAACATTAATAAGCCTGGTATTTATGAGATCGACATGACGATCTCTGTGGAAGAGTTTATTTTCAGTGAAGAATATTGTGGTGGTATCCCCAATGGCAAAAGGCTCAAAGCCTGTATTCCGGGTGGTTCTTCCGTGCCGATACTTCCGGCCAATCTGTTGCTGACCACGGCAAAAGGGGAGAAGCGCATGATGACCTATGAAAGCCTCGCTGATGGAGGATTTGCTTCAGGGTCTATGATGGGATCCGGCGGTTTCATCGTTTTGGATGAGGATCAGTGCGTAGTCCGGCATACCATGACACTGGCGCGCTTTTACCGCCACGAGAGTTGCGGCCAATGTTCGCCTTGCAGGGAAGGTACCGGCTGGATGGAAAAAATATTGAAACGTATTGAGAACGGGGAAGGTCAAATGTCGGATATCGATCTGCTTTGGGATATACAAAGCAAGATAGAAGGGAATACGATCTGTCCTTTGGGTGATGCTGCTGCCTGGCCGGTTGCAGCTGCCATCCGCCATTTCCGGGATGAATTTGAATGGCATGTATTGAATCCTGAAGAGGCTTTGAGGACCAATTTCGGTTTGCGCCATTATGCAGATCCGATACATGTAGCCGTAGGATAAAAAATAAACACTAACCAAACAGGCTCAGATAGTACTGAAGCCTTTCTGAAATATGGCCGACGAAAAGAAATTATTCAAAGTAACGATCGACAATATCACGGTGGAAGTGGAACCGGGTACTACCATTTTAATGGCAGCCCGTAAAATAGGTGGCGATATTGTTCCCCCTACCATGTGTTATTACAGCAAGCTGGATAAAACGGGAGGCTATTGCCGTACTTGCCTGGTTCGTGTAGCGGCCGGTTCTACGGCCGATCCGAGACCAATGCCTAAGCTCGTAGCCAGCTGCCGAACAACTGTAATGGATGGGATGATCGTTGAAAATATTACAAATCCTGCCGTGCTTGAAGCGCGTAAAGGTGTGGTGGAGTTCCTTTTGCTAAACCATCCTCTTGACTGTCCGGTCTGCGACCAGGCAGGCGAATGTGATCTTCAGGACCTTGGATACGAGCATGGAGCTGAATCCACACGATACCAGTTCAAGCGCCGCACCTTTGAGCGGATTGATCTGGGGCCTTATATCCAGCTGCATATGACCCGCTGTATTTTGTGCTACCGATGCGTGCATACTGCCAACCAGGTGGCCGGACAAAGGGAGCACGGGGTGCTGGACCGGGGCGATCATGCCCAGATTGCAACCTATATACAGGAATCCCTGGATAGCCCATTCATCGGGAACGTGATCGATGTGTGCCCGGTAGGTGCCTTGACAGACAGAACCTTCCGCTTCAAAAACAGGGTTTGGTTTACCAAGCCTGTGGAAGCTCATCGCGATTGTCCGCACTGTAAAGGAAATGTTCGTCTCTGGATGCGGGGCGATGATGTATTAAGAGTTACGGCCCGTAAGGATAAGTGGGGTGAGGTGGAGGAATGGATCTGCAACGAATGCCGGTTTGATAAAAAGAAGGTTTCTGACTGGGTTATTGAAGGGCCTACCCAACTGGATAGACACTCTGTGATCAATGCGGGACATTATAATAATGTAGTGAAGCCCAATGAAACATTTTCCGCCATTATGAATGGACGTAAGCCCAAGCTATTGATGGATATTCATACG
>DATAHC010000333.1:0-2885 GCA_036263415.1 Flavisolibacter sp. | reverse complement strand
ATGACGTCCCGCTCCTGTCCCTGGAAACTATCGATTGTATTGACTGCCACATGTGAGGCTGCCGATCTTATTTCTTCATGCTGCAGCTGCCGTTCCTTCAGCAACTCTACCTGGTGCTTATACGGCGCGATCATACCGATTGTGGGCAAAGCCTGATCCGCAGCGTTTTCCCTGAATGACCGGATCAGTGCCGCTACCTGTTTCAACATGAAATCGGCTTCTTCCGGATTGCTGATACTGGTACCTTCCCATTTTTCTTCAAAACCACAGCCAGCCGTATCGATGAATACGAGTGGCTCATCACCAGGATATAATAGATGTCCGGCCACCGAAGCATGTGCTATCAGCCGGTTCTCATAAAATACCCCGGAAGAATATTGCATGATGAACTGGTGCATCCGGTATTGTTCTTCCAGCAGCACGACTGCTTCCGGATAACGCGCCACCAGTTTTTCCATCAGGGTACAGGCCAGGCCCTGTTTTGCCGCCTGCTGCGACTTTATGGTTGGCGGCAACTGATTATGGTCGCCCGCCATTACCAGTTTACGGGCTTTGAGTATGGGGATCCAGCAGGCAGGTTCCAGGGCTTGTCCGGCTTCATCTATAACCACCGTATGATACCGGAGATGCCGTACGGAGTAATGATTAGATCCCACCAGGGTGGCTGTAATTACCTGTGCACGGGATAAAATATCCTGAGTAATGTATTGTTCCAGCCGTTCTACCTCTTTGCTGATATTTCTGGCTTCCGTAAATAAAGCCTTGCGCTGCTCGCGCTCCTCCTTTCCAAACTGACGCTTGTATTTCTGGGCCAGGTCCCGGTATTCAGCCGCCTGCTTTTTCAAACGCCTGATCTCCTTATGGGAAGCATGGTTTGCCATTTTATGATCCAGCGTCAGGGCAACCTGTTGTTCCGAAACCCGGGAAGGGTTGCCCACGCGCACTACACTCAGTCCTTCCGCTGCCAACTTTTCGCTGAGGAGATCGACCGCGGCATTGCTGGGTGCCACTACCAGTATTTTTTCCTGATCAGCTTTCCACATGGCCTTAATGGCCTGAACCAGGGTGGTTGTTTTTCCGGTTCCCGGAGGCCCGTGAACAATGGCCAGTTCCTGTGCCCCCGTGATCAATCTGACCGCCTCCTGCTGCTGTGCATTTAACCGATTCTCCTTGAATGATGGAGAATCTTTTGTGAATGTCAGCGGCCATTTGCCCGTAACGATCCTGACCAACTGCCCTTCTTCTTTCTTTTCCGCGATCACCGGGGCCAGCTTCAGCGCATTTTCCATTTCGGTATAGCTGTTCACATCAAACACCAGATCCACGCCCAGCTTTCCATCCCTGGTCCAGTCCGGCAATTCATCTATGCGCAGACTGATCTTAAGCCGGTTATTACCCACATAGGTTATGGTACCTTCCACGCGGTCCTGTTTCGCATTGTGGTTCGAAAACAAAGCAGCCGACTGACCAAACCGGAACTGGTGCAGGATATCGTGATGCGATGTTCTTTCCAGCTCTATGGTGAGGTAGTCCCCCCTTCCCACTTCCGTATCCTTAATGGCCACCGGGTACCAGCTCATGCCATTTGCCCTTCTTTCGGACACGGGCATATGGGCCGTCACCTCCTCATACAGGCGACTGTCCTCTTCTTTTTCCAACTTCAGTAATTCGCCCAGCGTTTTGAAATAATCCATAGTATCGCCTTCCTTAAAAGGCTGTAAATGTAGGCCCGTCCGGATTATATTCCCTAGTTTTCCTGTTGCAGCACGTACTGTATGCCGCCTGCCAGATGCTTGAGAAAAGCGGGCTCGCTATAGGATTCAGCAGTATGTCCCAACGCGGTATAAAATACGGTTCCTTTCCCTTCTTTGCGGTACCAGGCCACCGGGTGTCCGGCTCCATTTTTTCCACCCTCGTAGGAGGTTTCATCAATCGTGATCAAAACATGGAGATCGGGATTGATGGATTTAAAATTGTACCATTCATCCCAGCGCGTCCAGGATTGCGGAAGTCCACGTGTGGAAGGATGCGATCCATCGACGATATGAAGCGTGGCCTGTTGCTGTTTGGGATGGCTGAGGAACCAGGCACCGATAGCCTGACCATACCAGGGCCAGTCATACTCCGTATCAGTAGCCGCATGAATACCGATGAGCCCTCCACCACCGGTGATGTATTCCTGAAAAGCCTTTTCTTCCTTTGTGCCCAGCACATTACCGGTGGTACTGAGAAAAACAACCGCTTTATAGTTGTGCAAATTCCGTTCGTTAAACTGAGTTGAATCCGTAGTGGTGTCGACAGCAAAGCCCTGTTCTTTTCCCAGCTTTTGAATGGCCGCTATACCATCCGGAATGGATTGGTGGTGGTAACCGGAGGTTTTACTGAATACCAGTACACGGGGCATTTTCGTAAAGCGAATAAAAGCACTGATCATAACCGTTCCGATCAGCAATAAGACGGAGATTGTATATTGATACTTCATAGTGTTCTTTTGTTCAGTTCTTTGATTGCATGGTCGACGGCGCGGGCCGTAAGCGCCATGTAGGTAAGAGATGGGTTCTGGCAGGCAGAGGAGGTCATGCACGCACCATCCGTAACAAATACATTGGGTGCGTCCCATACCTGGTTCCACTGATTCAGGACAGAGGTCTTAGGATCGCGGCCCATACGGGCGGTTCCCATTTCATGAATCCCATGGCCCATGGCATGGCCCTGGTCCCAGGTACTCACTTCTTTTGCACCGGCCGCCTCCAGCATAGCCTTCGCTTCAGCCACCATATCTTTTCGCATGGCCTTTTCATTCTCTTTCAGTTCCGCATCCATAGAGAGCACGGGCAGTCCCCATTTATCTTTACGGGAGGCATCCAGGGTAATCTTATTGGAAT
>DATAHC010000332.1:0-2458 GCA_036263415.1 Flavisolibacter sp. | reverse complement strand
GTTGCGATGCTTCCGGCACGCCATTCCGTTTGCTTAGGGCTTCCTGCATCAGATCGTGTGAGGAAATAACGCCTTTGAACGTAAAGTCATCATAAATAACGATATGGCGAACCTGGAACCGCTCCATGAGCTGCATGCAGTTTTCAAGGCTATCGTCCGGCATGGCCACGGGCAGTGTTTTAGACATGAACTCTTTAACAGGGATGGTATTCAGCGCTCTCTCATCAAACAGGACCTTGCTGGCTATATCATGATCGGTGATGATGCCAATGAATTTATCCCCTTCCTGTACCACTAAATGGTCTACATTCTCTCCTACCATCTGGTAAAGGGCATCGCTTACATAACAATGAGCGGCGACGAAATTGAATCGGGGGTATTTACGGCCCAGAATATCCGCTACTTTTTCCATAGATCTAATTTTTCAGGATGATGAAAGGTTGGTGGAGTTAGTTGCGGTGGCTTGGATTTAAAGGTACGCTGTTTTTAATAATACAAGTTCAGCAATACCGTAAAAATCAGTATTATTTTATTCGTACGCGGGGGTCTACCAGGCCATAGAGAATATCCGCCAGCATATTGACCAGGATAAAAAAAGCAGCCGACACCAGCACTGATCCCATGACCACAGGGAAGTCTAGTTTCTCAAGGGCGTCGACCGTAACTTTTCCGATGCCTTTCCAGCCGAAAATATATTCAATGAAAAACGCTCCGGCCAGTAATTCGGCGAACCATCCGGTCACCGCTGTAATAACCGGGTTCAGGGCATTTCGAAGGCCATGTTTCCATAAAATGGTGCGCCTGCTCAGCCCTTTCGCGTAAGCGGTTCTGATGAAATCCTGATCCAGTACATCCAGTAAGGCACTACGGGTAAGTTGTGTAATTATAGCAAGAGGCCTGATGCCCAGTGTTATGGCTGGAAGGATGAGGTTTTGAAGTGTCAGGCGTTTCTGGCCCTGGTCATCAATGTCAAACCAGCTTCCGGTGATATGAAGGCCGGTCACATTGCTCAAGACAAACCCGAATACATAGGCGATAATGATTCCCATGAAAAAAGAAGGGGCCGATATACCGAGTATGCTGGAAAAAACAGCACTGGTATCCACCCATGTATTTTGACGCACGGCAGCCGCCATACCCAAGGGTATGCCAAGGCAAATGGCCAGCAGCATGGCGGCAACTGCCAGAAGCAGGGTACCCGGCAGGGCTTCCATAAGGATCGTACCAACGGGCTTTTTACTCTGGTACGACTTTCTGAGGTAAGGCAGTTTCAATCCGATCTTTCGAGTACCGCCGATAAAAAAACCTTTCAGCTCCTTGGTTTGGATCTCTTCCGCTGTATGAATACCTATGGGTGAAACATCATTTGCATAGCGCAGGAACTGCTTCCATTTCGGTTCATCCAGATGCAGCTCTTTCCGGATGTTGGCTTGTGTTTTCGCATCGCCCGTTTGTCCCATCACCAACCGTGCCGGGTCACCAAAACCCTGGAAAAGTACAAAGACCAGTACCACCACACCGATCAGGACCAGGATGCCATAAAAGATCTTTTTTAAAAGGAATGTCAGCACACTTTCAATTTAAGATTATCTGAGCGAAGTAATATAAGGAGCTGCCTTTTTTAATTGTCGTTTACCAAACTTGTCCCTGATCGTGCCGTTTTCAATTATATATAAGGTGGGATCGGTTCGGGCAGCCGTACGCATTACTGTGAAATCACAGGTAAAAAGCTGCAGTTCAGGATCGGAACCAAATAATTGCGCGGCCCTTTGTACTTCGGATGTGATCAGGTAAACCGGAAGCTTTTTCCGGAGTGCTTCCTGGCAAAGCTGCCGGAAGGTAGCTACCCAGCTCTCAGGACGGGGCTGTTGAACGAACAGGACCAGCGCCCTGGGTGTGGCAAGAAATACGTCTGTTGAATCGGCGCCACTAAGTCCGGTCAGGGCGAATCCCTTAATGGCCGGATCGGCATTTCCCTTTCTGATCAGTTTATCTTTTCGGTCTACGTAGGTATAGGTTTCAAAATCCGCCGGCAATTGTTCGGGCGTAAATTCATAGGCTTTCCCGTTTTTGGTATACTGAAAGAGAATCTCAAAGCTGTCAGGGACAGAGCCAGGTGCCGGCTTCATTTGGGCGGCTATATTATTTCCCTTTTTAAAGGGAAGGCAATCGGCCAATGGTAAATAATTTAGTACATACCATTGAAGCAACAAAGTGAGCACAACACTGATAGCAGTTAGTTGAAACGGCCGTTGCCGGGAGGTCATGCGGAAAAGATAGGTATGAAATACCAGCAGGAAAACAATGCAGATCAGGAGGATCAGGTCCTTGAGGAAAGATGTGAACGGTGTAATGGGTAAACAATCACCGAAGCATCCGCAGTTAGTAAATTTTCCGGAGTAATAGGCGTATGCAGTAAGAAAGGTAAAAAACACAATGAGTGTCAGCAGCAGCCATA
>DATAHC010000331.1:0-6769 GCA_036263415.1 Flavisolibacter sp. | reverse complement strand
TATACCAGGCGCTCATTTGCCCGCAGTCTTCGTTTCCGATGAGTCCATCCGGAGTATTCCTGTAAAAGTTTGTACAGATGGAATGGATCAGTTCTTCAGTCCTCCAGGGCATGCCTGCATAATTGAACAGATAGGCCATATGGTGGCTGGGCTCATTGCCTTGCGCATATTGACCGATAAGACCGGTAACATCCTGCTGATCTCTTCCTGTTGTCTGAGTTGATGTGGTAAATAACTCGTTGAGTTTGGCAGCGAAAGCCGCTTTTCCGCCATATAACTGAATCAGAGAGCTGATATCCTGAGGAACTGCAAAACTGTATTGCCATGAGTTTCCTTCTGTAAAAAAATTGTTGATTTCCCGGGCATCAAAGGGCGAATACCAGGTTGCCTGTATTTTGCCGCGCATATGACCGGAAACAGGATCAAATAAGTTTTTGTACTGCTGCCCTCTTTTAAGATACCGGTTAGAAGTGGCCGTGTCTCCCTGCCACCTGGCAAACTGTGAAATGCACCAGTCATCAAACGCATATTCCAGGGTTTTGGAAACGGATTCATGTTCCTTTTCATTACTGATATAACCCATCTTTCGGTATTGCGGAAGCCCGAAACGGTCACTTTCAGCATAGCTTCTCATGGCAGCCAAAGCAAGTTTCGCATCAAATCCCCTTATCCCTTTTTGATAAGCGTCCGTAATAACCGGAATGGAATGATACCCGACCATGCAGAAGGTTTCATTTCCGGCAAGTTCCCATACAGGCAGCATGCCGCCGTATTGGTATTGTGCCAGGAACGTTTGAATCCAGTCCTGGGTTCTTCCCGGATTCAGGAGGGTCATCAATGGATTGTAGGCCCTGTAAGTATCCCACAGGGAAAAAACGGAATAATTGGTGAACCCTTTTGCCTGATGCACTTTCCCATCGGTTCCCCTGAACTGTCCATCTGCATCCTGATTGAGGTTGGGTACCAGAAACGTATGGTAAAGAGCCGTATAAAAGCAGACCTGCTCATCCCTGGTACCGCCACTGATGTCCACCTTGCTCAATTCTTTATTCCAGGCAGCCTGGGCTGTCAGCCTTACTTTCTCGAAGCTCCAGCTTTTCAGATCGTCCTCGAGGTTTTTTCGGGCGCCTTCCATGCTTATATTGGATAAGCCAACCTGTATACGAATCTGACGGCCGCCCCCTTTAGGAAATCGGATGGCTGCTTTTAAGGCTTTGCCGGAGGCTGACTTAACGGCGGACAGCTCTTGTTGATTACTGTTGATCAGGAATTCACGGATGGGTTGCTCAAAACGGATATAAAAATAAAGCTGCTGATCTGCCGCCCAGGATTTACTTCGTCTCATCCCTTGTACCTCATGATCTGAAATCATTTCTATTTTGGAATCCAGCACCTCATCCCGATGCATCAGATCTATCAATAAACCGGCGTCATCACCGGGAAAGGTATACTGATGCATACCGGAACGGATTCCGGTAGTCAGCTGGGCCTTGATCTTATCCTTATCCAGAAACACCTCATAATAACCAGGACTCGCTTTTTCACTGGAATGCGCAAAGCCTGAACGATAGGCTTCATGATCCCATTTTACAGAGCCGGTGAAGGGCATAAAAAGCAGATCACAGTAATCGGGTATGCCGGTACCACTTAAGTGCGTATGGGAAAATCCATAGATCGTACTGTCGCTGTAATGGTATCCGCTGCTCCCGTCCCAATCGGCCATCCGGGTATCCGGACTCAATTGTACCATACCGAATGGCCAACTGGCACCGGGATAGGTATGGCCATGTCCGCCGGTCCCTATAAAGGGGTTAACCAGTCGCGTATAATCTTTCTGAGCAAAAGCCTCCGTTGTTACACACAGTAGTAATAAGGGAAAGAATTTTAATTTCATGATCGCTGTATAGAATAGAACAATCAGGCTAATGCTTCCCGCAAAGCGCGCACATCGGCTGGATTGATAAAGGGATTTCGATAACTTTCCTCACTTCCAGCAAATGAAGGATGTATAAACTCCATTTGGGAAGTTTGCTTTCCGCGCAGAGAAGAATGAAATTCCACGGCACCTGTTTGCCTGGCAAGCTGTGCTATATTATCTTTTCGCACACCGCTTCCGGGCATTAGTATGATCCTGTCTGCAGATTGTTGCACCAGTTGGGCTATAAGGTCTGCTCCTTCCGGGGCAGTGGCTTGCTGGCCCGATGTGAGAATTCGTTGGCATCCGGCCTCGATCAATTGCTCAAGGGCTGAAAAAGGGTCCTTACAACGGTCAAACGCCCGGTGGAAGGTTACCTCCATTGGATAAGCCAGCCGTACAAGGATTTCGGTGCGCTTCACATCGATGCTCCCGTTTTTATGTAAAAGGCCTATCACGACTCCATCGCAACCCAGGGATTTACATAGCTGAACGTCTTTTTGCTGGATTTCGAATTCCTCATCGGAATAATAAAAATCCCCTCCCCTTGGCCGTATGATCGGGAAAAGTGACACCGCAAATGCTTCGCGGCATTGCCTGATGGTACCATAGGAAGGGGTAGTACCGCCTTCACACAGAGCCGCACATAATTCAATTCGGTCCGCTCCGCCGGCTACTGCGTTTTTAGTTGTGGTAAAATCAGCTGTGGCGATCTCAATTAAATAATTCAAGCTGGATAATTCTTTTGATTACGGTTACTGGTTAGTATATTACTGGTAAGCACTTTTGGCCTGAACTACTTTTACGCCTTCTTTGGAATGCACGGCGTAGGAGAAGCCCTTTTGTATGGCATAGCCCCCGTAGTTTCCTTTTTTGTCAAGCGCAATAAAGCCTACCTGAAGATCTTTGGCAGCTTTTCCTTTTTTACGAATAATACGTTCAACGGTTTTCTTACAGGCTTGTTCCGGTGTCAGGCCCTGGCGCATTAGCTCGATTACCGTGTGTGATCCGCAGATTCTCACTACTTCCTCACCAACACCTGTAGACGTGGCCGCTCCTATTTCATTATCAACAAAAAGACCGGCACCAATAATGGGTGAATCGCCCACTCTTCCTCTCATCTTATAAGCCATGCCGCTGGTGGTGCAGGCACCGCTTACGTCGCCATGGCTATCCATGGCAATCATGCCAATGGTATCGTGATTATTGATTTGCCCGGGGGTGTTTTTTTGTTCCAGCAGTTTCGGAATGGTCATGGGGTCATATTTGGATTCAACCAGCCATTTTTTCCAGGCTTTTTCACTTTCGGGTGTCAGTAGATTCTCAGCGCGGAAGCCATTGGCTAAGGCAAACTGAAGGGCTCCTTCACCAACCAGTTGCACATGAGGCGTTTTCTCCATCACCAGCCGGGCTACTTTGATAGGATGCATGATTCCTTCCAGGAACATCACCGCTCCGCAGTTACTATGCTCGTCCATGATGCAGGCATCCAGGGTTACTTTACCATCCCGGTCTGGCAGGCCTCCGTAACCCACACTCTGGTCCGAAGGATCAGCCTCCGGCACCTGCACCCCCGCTTCTACAGCATCGATGGCCTTGCCACCGGCCCCCAGTATCTTCCAGGCTTCGGCATTAGCCTTCACATTCGGCGCCCAGGTAGCGATAACAATAGGAAAGCCGGTCCTGTTCGGAGTTTTATGGACCTCAGTTAAGTTGCTGAAAAAAAGGGCGAACGAACTGAATGCTGATTGATTCAGGAACTGGCGGCGGTTGAACATAATTGTTTGGGTTCGTTAATAACGGTATCAGGCATGAAACTATTCATTTTGATAATACGAAACAAAAACGGTCGGATTCACCATATGTTGAAGATGGCAATTTGACAGCGCATTGAACAAGGTATTGAATTTGATGTTATACCACCAAGAATATCATTTTTATGAAAATAGAGATACTGTCCGGTAGCCCCAGAGGAAATAGCGTCACAAAACGTCTGGCCTTGCATCTGGAGAACGCCATTCGCGAAAAGACGGATCACGAGGTCGATATTATTGATTTGCGCGATTACGAGTTCCCTGCTTTACAAACTGTTTTTTCATCTGTTGAATCAACTCCCGGTCCATTGCGCGTAGTTTCAGAAAGAATGTTCGCAGCAGATGCCTTTATTCTGATTACACCGGAATATAACGGCA
Organism: Flavisolibacter sp.; assembly: GCA_036263415.1. Taxonomy (GTDB): domain Bacteria; phylum Bacteroidota; class Bacteroidia; order Chitinophagales; family Chitinophagaceae; genus Flavisolibacter. Next base: position 2,662 of record DATAHC010000331.1, on the reverse strand, counting down.
GTTATTCCGCTGCCCTGAAAAATCTCCTGGATCATTACCCTAAACAGCACCATAAGGTATTCGGAATTGTCACAGCGTCAACCGGTGCTTTGGGTGGTATACGCTCAGCCCTTCAATTACAGGAACTCATCTATGCCTTATTTGGAATAGGATCGCCCTATATGCTGGTAACCCCACATGTGGACAAAAAATTTAGTCCTGAAGGAAAGCTTCTGGATGAAACCTTTCAAAAAAGTGTAGATGTATTTGTAAGGGAGTTTATCTGGCTGGCGGAGAAGGTCGTGGATGAAAAAGTGAATGCCTGACCGGTATAGGGTTGCTAATTGATATTTTCTGACGAGCTGCGTTCAACTGGTTTGATAATTGTTGTTATCTGAGGGTAATAACAAGAATATGGAAACGAAAACATCATTTACACAGGCGCATCTGGAAAACCAATTGTGGGCGAATGAACTGGAGTTTTACAGGGACGAGATCGCTATAATGGAAAGGCACCTTCAGATCGTAGCTTCAAATAATACCAAAACCGAAGTCACTGATAAAGCAGATTGGTACCGTAATCAGTTTGCGCGCTACCGCGACCGTATCAACGAACTGGAAAGTGAACTGAATCTGGCGGAGACAAAAATGGCCCTTTTTGCACAGGAAGATGCTTCTGTAGATCTGGATGAAGTGAATGTGGCAGACCATTTCCAGTTCCGTGAGAAAATGGAAGGATTTACGGCCGATTACCAGGAATTAAAAAACGGATTCAGGCGCTATGAATCCGAATGGATGTAAATTATAAGTTCCAACAGGTCATTTTTTAGGATCGCGGACATTACACAACCGCTACATTTGATACTATAAACAAATATCAATGATGCGTAGCCTTTTCCTGTTGCCGGTACTGTGGATGCTGGCGCTTTCCTGCCTTGCACAGCAGCCCTCCATTATACCTCAGCCTGTATCCTTACAAACAGCCGAAGGACATTTTACAATTACCTCTAATACAGTTATAGCAGCAAGGAATGAACAGGATCGTAAATCAGCTGCCTACTTGAATTCCTATTTAAAGGAAGTATATGGTTTTGCACTGGATATTGATCCTCAGGAAACAAAGAATTACATTCGGCTCTCGACCAAGAAATTCATTCAGGCCCCGGATAAGGATGGCTACCAGTTAACGGTCGATCAGAATGGGGTTGCCATAGAGGGCGACACCTATGCGGGCACGTTCTATGGCCTTCAGTCACTTATTCAGCTGTTACCTGTTCAGAAAGCAGAAAGCCTGGAGATTCCTTTAGTTACCATTAATGATTACCCGGCTTTCAAATACAGGGGCATGCACCTGGATGTTTGCCGTCATTTTTTCCCTGTTTCATTTGTAAAGAAGTACATTGATTATATAGCGCTTCATAAGATGAATTATTTTCACTGGCACCTTACCGATGATCAGGGATGGCGGGTGGAAATAAAGAAATATCCCAACCTTACGCAGACCGGCGCTTTCCGGAATGGTACCATCATTGGCCGGTATCCGGGTACGGGAAACGATAATATTCCCTATGGTGGATTTTACACCCAGGAGCAGGTAAAGGAAATTGTTCAGTATGCAGCAGACAGACATATCACGGTAATCCCTGAGATCGAAATGCCGGGTCATGCTTCAGCTGCTATTGCGGCCTATCCCTGGTTAAGCTGTTTTCCGGATGAGGAAACCAGGCTACCGAAACATCCTTCTGATAGCAATAAAAGAGCTGGTGGTAAAAAGGTCCAGGAATCATGGGGTATTTATGATGATGTTTTCTGTGCCGGCAATGACTCGGTATTCACATTCCTTCAGGATGTCGCAGATGAACTGATCCCCTTGTTTCCTTCTCCCTATTTTCATGTCGGAGGTGATGAATGCCCTAAATCCAACTGGAAAAAATGTCCCAGATGCCAGGCCCGTATAAAGGAATTTGGCTTAAAGGACGAACATGAGCTGCAAAGCTATTTTGTGCAGCGGATGGAGCAGCATATGAGCCGGAAAGGTAAAACTATCATCGGATGGGATGAGATCCTGGAAGGCGGTCTGGCTCCGAAAGCTGTAGTGATGAGCTGGCGGGGGGAAGAAGGCGGCATCTCTGCGGCACGTCAGGGTCATTATGTGATCATGACTCCTGGAAAACCGGTATACTTTGATCATTCTCAATCCCGTAATGAAGATTCGCTGGTGATCGGTGGATATAATTCCCTGGAATCTGTTTACAAGTACAACCCTGTCCCCAAAGATCTAAAGGGCGACGCTGAAAAATTTGTAATGGGTGCGCAGGCAAATGTCTGGACGGAATATATGGCCTACGATTCAAAGGTCGAGTACATGATCTTTCCCAGAATGAGTGCGTTGGCTGAGGTACTTTGGAGTCCGGCAGAGAAAAAGGATTGGAAAGATTTTACAAGGCGTCTGCAGACACAGTTTCAGCGCTATGATCTCTGGAAAGCAAATAGCAGTAAGGCATATTATGATGTAAAAGTATCATTGGGTCCGGCTACAGGTTTTAAAGGTATTCAGCTGAAAGCGGAGGCTGCGGACACAATCGGACAGATCGTGTGGAAAGAGGCTTCGGGAAAAGAATGGCTGTACAAAGCACCTGTTACCATCACAAAAACAGGATTCTACACGATCACCTACCAGAGA
>DATAHC010000330.1:0-9313 GCA_036263415.1 Flavisolibacter sp. | reverse complement strand
ATCATCCAGGATAATGGCCTGTGTTTCCGGCTTGTCATGAAGGAGCTGCGGAATGGCAACGATCCGTTCCTCTCCCACTGCTACGGGAACATCGGGGAACTTCCGGTGAAATTGCATGGGTTCGTCTCCAATGTCAATAGCAGTAGTTTCTGGAGTGGCTAAAGCATATCCTCTGGTCTTTCGCTTATAGCCTCTGCTCAGTGTGGCCACTTTATAGTGGTTTTTTAAATGCAGTACAAGGAATTCAACCATGGGTGATTTACCCGTTCCTCCAACAGAAAGATTGCCTACGCAGATCAGCGGAAGACCAAATGAGGTGGATTTTAAAATGTTCTTCTGATACATCCAGCTGCGTATCCAAACGATCAACCCGAATAGTAGCGCGAATGGAAGCAATAAGATGCGGAAAGATTTCAAAAACCAGTTAGAAAACATATGTCCGTTGCGGTGTGATACAAAAGTCTAAAGGTACATCAAATTCATCGCTGTCCTCCAGCTCCGCAATGGGCTCATAGTAGCAAAGACCAATTTTCAGGCAGGCTTCGGAGCAGTTCATTAAATAACGGTCATAATACCCCTTTCCGTATCCTATACGATGTCCTGTTGTATCAAATCCTAACATTGGTACCAGCACCAGCTGCAGCTGGTCCGGTGCTGCTATTTCAGCCCCGATGGGCTCCGGTATCCCCCATTCATTCAGTTCAAATCCGGTATCGGCATGGCAAACCACTGCCTGCATGGCGCCCTCCCTGGACAAGGTTCTGGGATAGCAGATCTGCAAGCCCGGATTTCGGAAATGCAGGTAATCGGTGATCAGAAAGGTGTTGACCTCCTGCTTTTCCTCGATGGGATAAAAACTAAGCAGCAAATCGATAAAGGGTAATTCAATCGTTTGAAATTGGATCAGTAAAAGATCATCCCACTTCAACTTTTCACCGGGCGTTAGGGACTGTCGCTTTTTGCGGAATAGGTTTCGGGCTTCCTTTTTCAGCATCGTATTTAGCTGGCGGGTTTATTGATAAATATCGAGAATATAGTGGTTCCGTAATTTCTGGCCTGATAAAATAAGGGATAGTTGTCATAGCCATTTCGCGGTGTATGTTCCAGTATGAACCATCCGTTTTCATTCAATAGCTTTTTTTCAATTACCAGACGTGGTAGTTCATCGATGGTTTGTAAGGCGTATGGCGGACCGGCAAATATGAAATCGAAAGTCTCCTTGGCCTGCTCGATGTATTTGAATACATCCGATCGTATTACCTTGAAGTTCTCCAGTTGCAGCGTTTCAGAGGTTTTTTTAATAAAGGCAAACATCTGGGGGTCCTTTTCAACGATCGTCAGATCGGGTACGCCCCTGGAAGCCAGTTCATAGCTGATGCTGCCGGTGCCGCCAAAGAGGTCCAGGCTTTTTAGGTTTTCAAATTCAAGATTATTTTGTAGAATATTGAATAAGCCTTCCTTGGCAATATCGGTGGTAGGCCGGGTATGAGGCATATGTGTTGGGGGATGGATACGTCTCCCGCCCATGGATCCACTTATGATGCGCATGTGGCTAAATTATAGAGGGAAGTAAAAAAATGTGCAGGTAAGGTGCTGTCGGCTACGCTGAGCTCATTGGCCTGGGTAAAATGAATGTTCAGGAAATAATGATTCAGTTCCCGGTATAGGGCGGAATCCTCTTCTATAAGGCCGGAAAGTACCAGCACTGTTTCGGATTGATCCAGTTGAAATTCAGTGCAGATCTTTAATAGGAAATAGACGACGTCCAGGGGTGTTTTATAAGAGTAGGTCTGTGCCAGTTGCAGCTGATTGCCCTTCTTTACCAACACTGAAAATTGGGTCGTGGTGAAATGCACACTGATCTGTTCTGCTCCGTGATATCCATTATAGACCTTTATCGATGGGGTATACATATGGAAAAACAAAGCATCCGGATACTGTGACACAACCTCCCGGTAAAGCGTTTCAGGCAGGGAATAATGGTTCACAAGCTGCCATTCGGGTAGGGCATCACTGAAAAATTGCTGCCCCTCAGAACCATAAACGGATTCCAGCATCGGTATAGCTCCCTCCTGAAGAGAGTGCGGAACCAGTAGGGAATTGGGATAGGCGGAGCAAATGAGAACGCTCGAAAAGGACAGGCCTTCAAGATCGGTGGCAACCTCTCGCCATGGCAGTTCCTCGCTTTCTTCTTTTTGGAAGTATTTTATATACGGGATCCTTTTTAAACTCCTGTCCAGAATAGCCAGGCAGATATGGCCGGGACCAATCTCCGCCAGAAGATGCTGGCCTTGTGTATCGGATGGTTTTGTTCCTGTCTCAAATAGTGATTTCACGTACCGGTATTTTTTGCAAAGTACACATTTCGGCAAAAAGGGCTTCTCATAAAATCCTTTCGTAGTTTGCAGCTTTTTATGGCGGAAAAACTACAGGTGGAGATCTCCTATGGACAGATTCTGAAGATAGCGCTGCCTATCGGACTGGCCTTACTGGTGCCCCAGCTGAATTTTATCATCAATAATATCTTTTTGGGTCACCTGAGTGGCGAGGCCCTGGCTACCGCCAGTATTACAGGGGTATATTATCTCATATTCGCTGGTATTGGTTTCGGTCTCAATAATGGCCTGCAGTCCTTGATTTCACGAAGGGCGGGAGAAAACAGGCCTGAGGAGATCGGGAGGATTTTCAATCAGGGAATTCTCCTTTCTTTTGCCATCGCAGCTTTTGGCATTTTGTTTACCTGGTTTCTGGCGCCGCTCCTTTTCAAAGGCTCTATTCATTCCGGCCAGATTTATAAAGATGTGGTATCCTTTCTCCGGATACGCATATTTGGGTTGCCCTTCCTGTACATATACCAGATGAGAAATGCGCTGTTGGTGGGTATAAACCGGAGTAAGTTGCTGGTCATCGGTACACTGGCTGAGGCAGTAGCAAATGTTGTGTTCGACTATAGCCTCATATTCGGACATTTCGGGATGCCTGAAATGGGGTTTAATGGTGCTGCGGTGGCTTCGGTGATAGCGGAATTTATCGGCATGTTTGTGATCTTTCTGGTGATCCGCTCAAAGGGAATTAACAAGCGTTTTTCCCTCTTCCGGAATTTTAGCTTCAAGGCGCACTATATCCGGCTTATCGCTTCGGTTTCGGGTCCCCTGGCATTTCAGCATGCAATAAGCATCATCAGCTGGTTCTTCTTCTATATCCTGGTTGAGCACCATGGACAGACCAGTCTGGCGGTTTCCAATACCATGCGCAATATCTTCGGCTTCTTCGGATCGTTCATCTGGGCGTTTTCTTCTACTACGAATACCATGGTGAGTAATGTCATTGGCCAGGGTAAAAAAGAGGAAGTAGTGGGACTGATATGGAAGATCGTTTCGCTTAGTTGTTGTGTTTCGGTAGCGGTTTGTCTGTTTCTGAATTGCTTTCCGCAGACCTTTCTATCCATTTATGGTCAGGATGCCGGATTCATGGAATTGGGCATTCCGGTGCTGCGGGTAGTAGCGGTAGCCATGGTTTTTATGTCAGTGGGCACTATATGGCTCAATGCGGTAACGGGAACGGGTAATGGAAAAATGACGTTTCTGATCGAGCTGGCAGCAATATCGGCATATTGTATATATGTTTACCTGGTGCTGGAATGGCAAAAGCTGTCCATTATCTGGGGATGGTTGTCCGAATTGTTGTACTGGTCCATCCTCTTCAGTTTATCCTTTGCCTATATAAAAAGCAGGAAATGGTACAGGACGGTTATCTGAAATCTTTTGTATAGGTAACGCCTACAATGCCGGAGAATTGAGCGATCGGTACATTCATTTTGCGGATGCTGAGCCGCATCCGCTCAGCCTGTGGAAACTTTTCCTGAACGGCTGTACTGATCTTTAAGGCTACGGTTTCCAGTAAGGCCTCCGGCTCCTTAAAGAGCTGTTGTATCAGTTCATATACGGTTGCATAATTAATAGTTTGTTCCAGGCTAAGCTGCTTTTCGTCTGCACAGGTATAATCCAGCGCAAGGTCCAGCTCAAAACGGTTTCCGGTACGCTGCTCTTCCGGGTAAACACCATGGTAGCCGTCAAGTAGCACATTCTTCAGTTCGATCGTAAACAGGCCATTCATCCCCTAAATAATTTAGTGCAATCCTTTCTCAGAAAGATAACGTTCGGCGTCCAGGGCTGCCATGCATCCGCTCCCTGCGGCAGTAATGGCCTGGCGGTACATTTTATCCTGTACATCTCCGGCGGCATACACGCCTTCAATATTGGTTTTGGCAGTTCCCGGCTGGGTCAGCAGGTACCCGGCTTCATCCATATCCAGCCATTCTTTGAAGATGTCGGAATTGGGCGTATGGCCAATGGCTACAAAAAAGCCTTTGATCGGTATCTCGGTCAGTTCTCCGGTCTTATTATTTTTAATCCGTACGGCTTCTACATTTTTATCGCCAAGGATCTCATCGGTTTCGCTGTTCCAGTAGATTTTAATATTGGGGGTGTTTTTCACGCGGTCCTGCATCACCTTACTGGCCCGCATTTCTTCTCTGCGGATGATCATATGCACGGTAGAGCAGAGCTTCGAAAGATACAGGGCCTCTTCTGCAGCCGTATCTCCGGCACCTACAATGGCCACTTCCTTGCCACGGAAGAAAAAGCCGTCGCAAACGGCACAGGCGCTCACGCCATAGCCGTTCAGGCGCTGCTCGCTTTCAATGCCCAGCCATTTGGCCGAAGCGCCGGTGGCGATGATGATGGAATGGGCTTCGATCAGCTTTTCTTCATCGATCCACACTTTGAAGGGGCGAACGCTTAAGTCCACCTTGGTGGCTAAACCATAGCGCAGATCGGCGCCCATGCGCTGTGCCTGTCGCTCAAATTGGATCATGAGCTCAGGTCCTTGTATACCTTCCGGAAATCCGGGATAATTTTCTACTTCGGTAGTAATGGTCAGTTGTCCCCCGGGTTGAATGCCCTGGTATAATACAGGTTTCATGTTGGCACGTGCCGCATATACGGCAGCGGTATAACCCGCCGGACCGGATCCTATTATTAATACATTAACTTGTTCTGTCTCTTTATTCTCCATGCTGTTTGATGTACGTGGGTGGCAAAATTAGATCGTTTTTACGGATAAGCTGTTGTAAGTAATACACACTATTTGGGTATGATAAGAGTATGGTACTGAGAAGCATAGCCTCCGAAATAACCAAGGGCTCCGTTATTGATATTGCTCAGCACTTTTACCGGCGACGCAAACGGATTCCCCACGGAAGCATATGAATATTCCATCGTCCGCCAGAAATCGAAGGTCGGCTTGTCGATATTGCTCAATTTGAAGGTTACGGTATCGCCGCGGTTGAAGAAATTATCATCATCGTTCCGCTTTACATTACGGTCGGCGCCTGGTTCCACCTGTAGTTCATAAGTCGTTCCGTCAATGAACAGGTCATCAAATACCGAATTGAAAGCAGGATAAAAGGGTTCCCGGTTCTTTTTGGTAAAATAGCGTACATAATCACCATAACCTTTTGGATCCGTAGCTCTTACCATCACAACAACCTGGTTGCTGTCTTCCGCGGCAGGCGTTTTTTTCCACCATAGCGAATCGATCCTCTTGGTAATATTCGGAATGATGGTAGTGGCGGTATAGGTCTGCCCTTCAGCCACGATCTTCAGCGAATAACGGGTATTCAAAGCGCCCTTGAAAGCGGTAGAAAGCTGGCTGGAGTCGATGGAATAATAATAGAAATTGATTCCGGGTCCAACAGGTACCTGGTATTCTTTTAACCGGTGAATCAGGGTTCCGTTACCTACCGTTACCTCGGCATCGTGGACAAAGCTGTTGGCCAGCAAATCCGGACTGATAGCGCTGAAATACCCGGTCGAGCGGGTTAGGATCACTTGAGGTGCTTCATCATTTTCGATGGTTGCTTCTACAACCAGTTTGGGGTCGGCCTCCTTTAAGTTGAAATCGATGTTTTTCTCACATCCGGTTAGTAGCAGATAGCCCAGCCCCATCCATATGGCCCATTTTTTCATAGCGCTGCAAAGGTACTAAAAAGAAACAGCCCTGATCGTTTGCTGACCAGGGCTGTAATAAACCCATCATGTAATTATGTTAAAGTCTCCGGCGTTCAGCCGGAATCCGGTTAACCCAAATAGGCTTTCAGGGCATTGCTGTAACGGGCCTTCTGAAGACGTTTGATCGCTCTTTCCTTGATCTGGCGGATACGCTCCTTGGTTAGATCATACTTCTGGCCGATCTGCTCAATCGTAGTTCCATTTTCGCCATCCAGTCCGAAATAGGCATTCACGATCTCAGCCTCACGGGGAGAGAGTGATTTTAGTACCCGGCGGATTTCGTTACGCAGGGAATCCTTCATAACGTCGTCGTCCGTGTCATCACTTCCTTCCAGCAGGTCACCCATCGCTACATCTTCAGCCTCATGAACGGGGGCATCAAGTGAAGTGTGGCGGGTATTGCTCTGAAAAATATTATTGATCTCTGTCTCACTCATTTCCAGGATATCAGCCAGTTCTTCTGTGCTGGGCTCCCTTTCATGCTCCTGCTCAAAGGCCATGTAAGCCTTATTGGCTTTATTGTAAGTTCCGATCTTGTTCTGTGGCAAACGGACCAGGCGTCCCTGCTCGGCCAGAGCCTGCAGTATGGACTGGCGGATCCACCAAACGGCGTAAGAGATGAACTTAAACCCCTTGGTTTCGTCAAAACGCTGTGCAGCCTTGATCAGGCCGAGGTTGCCCTCGTTGATCAGGTCACTGAGCGACAAACCCTGGTGTTGATATTGTTTTGCTACAGATACCACAAAACGAAGATTCGCCTGGACCAGTTTGTCCAAAGCTCTCTGATCTCCCATTTTGATCCGTTGGGCCAGCGTCGTTTCCTCTTCAGGCGTGATCATGGGAATTTTAGAGATCTCCTGCAGGTACTTCTCAACGGCTTGAGAGTCCCTGTTGGTGATCTGGGTAGCAATTTTAAGCTGCCTCATAAATTAAATCCTGATTATTGATGAATAAATATACTGACAGTCGCTGTTTGCAGAATGTTGCAAAAGGAGTGTTAATCCGTCCAAGACTATCTGCAAAAGTAAGCTTCAAACTTCGAAACTCATAATCGTTCCCGACAAAACTTTATCTACAAAAACTGTACTACGTTTCTTTTAAGGAAATATTGGCTGGTTAACGTTTTCAGAAGATTGGAATGGGTAGGTATCGGGAGTTATTCACAATTTCTCTGGGGTGGCCCGGTATTTATTGCGAAGATAAACCCACAATCCGGCTCCTGCAAGCACCAGCCCGGCCGAGATCACCTCCGCCTGCGTAGGATGAAGGCCAAAGAAATCCATCCGGTTGTTCACGCGGATCTTCTCGATCAGGAACCGTTCCATTCCATTCAGGATCAGGTATAGACAGAATAAGCCTCCTGCCGGACGGATACGTTTGCGAACGGACCAAAGGATCAGGAAGAGCAGCGTACAGCCAATGATCTCATAAAGGGGTGTTGGGAAAACGGGCAGCGGTAATTGGTTGCAATACTTCCCGGTACAACCTGCAATGGGCACTCCGGCTTCATTTACATTATGGGGGTAATTATAGGCAAAGAACCAGTTGGGCAGGAAAGACAGGGCGCCGGGCTTGGGAAAGGAAGCGTGGTGCACATCACCAAGATTCTGGTAATGGTTGCTGAAAAAGTCTGCCTGCTGCTGCACACGGTCCGGAAAGCTGGAAGGAGAAACGGGTGCTACATGGTTGGTGGAATCAAGGGCAAAGGCGCTGTTATAGATACCCCAGTCGCCATCCCCTGCCACCTGGCAGCCGATCCGGCCTATTGCGTACGCAATCATCAGTGAGGGAGCGATGGAATCGGCCAGATGGCGAACGGCAATTTTGTGCTTTCGCGCATAAATGAAGATGGCCAGGGCGGCGCAGATCAATCCGCCATAGAACGTAAGCCCGCCTCCGGAGAATATATATTCGGCAGGTCGCTTCAGGAAATCCGACCAGTTTTCAAAAATGTCAAACAGTTTGGCTCCCAGCAAGCCTACTACCAAAGCAATGATGGTCAGCTCGCCTACGCGGTCATGCGGCCAGTAACGGATCACCCGGTCTTCCGGATTTTTCAGTTGCTGCTTTTTCTTGTCCCAGTACTTCAGGCCCGCAAAGAGTAAGCCCATGATCAAACCGGCAGGCAGACTGCCGGTAGTGGAAAAGATGTAGGCCTGCGGGTCTTGTGTGGCGGCCGGACCTAAAAAGAACAATGCAATGATCTTATACCCGAGCAGAAATCCAAGGATGAAATTGGTAAGGAGATCGATGGCGCTGGCAGGCTCTCCCACCCTTATTTTCATTTCAGTTGGCTGCAGTAAGCCAAGCTTGCTCTTCCGGCGCAGTTCATGGGTTAACAGGGCCGCCGCTACCAGAAAGGAAATCGCTACAAAAAATCCAAAGGAATTGATGAATCGTAAAAAGCCAATCTTAATGTCGAACCAATCTTCAAAAACGTAGTACAGGTTTGGATACATAATACTGTAATAGGGAACAATGTTAGAATAAATATCGGGAATAAATAAAAAAGCCTCTCCGTAGAGAGGCTCTCAAAATACGGAAGTATTAATTGCAATACTGGTCAAAAGCGCTGATAAGATTGCTGGCGATCGCTTGCGCAGGACGGCCCTCAATTTGATGACGCTCAATAAAATGAACCAGTTCGCCATTTTTGAACAACGCAATGGCCGGTGAAGACGGTGGATAAGGCATCAGGTGCTGGCGCAGGGTCTGAACGGCTTCCATATCAAAACCGGCAAAGCTCGTGGCTAAATGGTCTGGCTTTTTGGTAGCGTTAGCTACAGCCATTAAAAGGCCCGGACGTGCGGTTCCGGCTGAACAGCCGCATACGGAATTGATCATCACAAGGGTGGTGCCTTCCTGCTTTAGCTGATCTTCTACCTCGCCTCTTGTCACCAGTTCCTTAAATCCATTCTCCGTTAATTCTTCTTTCATCGGTTGCACTATTTCTGCTGGATACATATTGATAGTTTTTTGCAAAGCTACGAAATGACAAGGATTGCAGCTTCATAGCAGGATTAGGTACAATATGTCAGTATATCATGAAAGCTTATGCAGTAATGTCAGCCTTTCATACGATTATATCGGTTGGTATATCATTTGAAATTTAGGTTCACGAAAACAAATTTGAAGAACTATAAAACGCAAATGACTATGACACGGGTACAATTCAAAAACAAACCGCTTTCTCCATCTTTTAACAATTTGGTGGATGACTTTTTTACTGGTTTTCCGTCTTT
>DATAHC010000329.1:0-5422 GCA_036263415.1 Flavisolibacter sp. | reverse complement strand
GCGGTTCAATACGATATTTGGCTTTAGTCGCTCCGTTTCAAGAGAACAATTTGCAGGAGTCATTCACAAGGACGACCTGCCGATCCGGGAAGCGGCGCATCGTGACGCAGTGCACAGCGGTAACCTTTTCTATGAGGCACGCGTGATCTGGAGTGATCATTCCGAGCACTGGATACGGGTAAAGGGAGGAATATTATTCGATGAGCATAAAAATCCGGTTAAACTGATCGGGGTTGTTCAGGACATAACGGAACAAAAACGTTTTGCGGAACAACTGGAGCGGCAGGTGCGGGAACGAACGGCAGAACTGGAAAGAAAGAACGGAGAACTGGAGCAGTATGCGCATGTTACCAGTCATGACCTTCAGGAGCCCTTAAGGAAGATCCGTGTATTTGCCGATATGATCCGTGAAGCGGACTATGACAAATTAAGTGAAAGCTCCAGGCTCCGTTTCAGTAAGATCGAAGATGCCGTTAAGCGCATGAGCAGCTTTTTGAGGGATCTTCTGAATTTTACCATGCTGAACCGCGAAGACCAATTGGAGGAGGTGGACCTGAACCAGATCGTTGAGGCGGTACTAACAGACCTGGAACTGATCATTGCTCAAAAGAAAGCAGTGGTGCAGTTGGATACCTTACCGGTTCTAAGAGCCATTCGGATCCAGATGCAGCAGTTGTTTTACAATCTTATCAATAATGCCCTGAAATTCTCCAGACCGGAGGTGGCGCCGGTCATCGAAATCACAGCAGGAATGATAACGGAATCGGAACGGAATCAGGGATTTCACCTGGACCCCCACCTGGAGTATAGCCGGATCGTTATCAGAGACAATGGAATAGGGTTTGATCCGGACAGTTCCGGGAAGATATTCGGCATGTTCCAGCGCCTGCACAGCCGGATGGAGTACAGTGGCACCGGCATCGGGTTGGCGCTGTGTAAGAAAGTAGTAATGAACCATATGGGGGCCCTGTATGCGCAGTCCGAACCCGGTAAGGGGTCGGCCTTTATCATTTTGCTTCCGGTAAACAGTATGGAACAATAAAACATTTGAGTTACGCAAACGCTTTTACCAACATAGATATTTATGGATGAAGATTTTGAGATCCCGGTGCCGTACAAAGACAGAGAGCTTGTTTTCAAGGCCCGCTTGCTGACCATGGGGTATACGTATAAGATCGAAGTAGACCTGGAAGGCGCATCGATCTTATTTGAAAAAGATGAAGAAAAGAACTGGAGAGCTATTATGGATCCGGACCAGGCAGGCAGCCCTGAGAAAGTGGACAGGGAGCTGGTACGCGCAATCGGTCAGACACTGGAAGCCTTATTGGGTTAAGCAGGAATGCCCATAAAAAAAGAAGCCGGATAGAAATCCAGCCTCGTGTAAAATCCAATATCCTATGAAAAACCGAATAGATAAAGGCAAATCATATTCCAATTCTTAACATAGGTGCCATTTATTCTTCCTCCCGTTTAAAAGCATTCATATTAAAATTGCTGATTGAGTATCAGGAATAAAGTCGGTCAAAAAATTCCACACACCTATATAAATTCTACAGCTTCGGTGAGTTAAACGGCTTTTCAGCCTCTTTTTCGAGAGATCTCATCCTTTTCGTTCAACCGGTATCTTCTTATCATTGTATTTGTCTGAACGAATGATAACAACTCCCTGCCCCTACAAGGGTTTTAAACTGGTATCTGGCCCGTTTCAATCATTTTTATTTCTGCAAGGGAACATAAGCCGGCAAATTTGAATGCTGACGTGAAGAACTCCGATCAAATAGAATCAATTATCAATCGAAAAAGGAAGCACTATACAGATAGCGTGTTAGCCATTTGTTTGGCTTTTTTACCCGCACTGGTTCAGGCGCAGGATCAGCCAGGGGATTCTGCCGTCAAAGCTGATCGTATCGGAACAGAAACAGTATCAGAAAAACATCCATTCCGGTCCCTTGCTACCTGGCTTGCCGTTCAGGCGCTGCCCTGGTCGTACAACCGGTGGATCCGCCAGGCGGAATTTGCCAGGGTCCGGTGGCATTCCATCCGGCATAATCTGAACCCCCGGAACTGGGAATGGGACGATAATACGTTTGCTACCAACCAGTTTGCCCATCCTTATCATGGCAACCTGTATTTTAATGCTTTTCGCACCAACGGATATGATTTTTTGCGGTCGGCCTTACCGACCCTGGGTGGCAGCCTGCTTTGGGAACTGGCTGGCGAAACCCATGCTCCGGCACCCAACGACCTGCTGAATACCACCCTGGGTGGCATTTCCCTTGGCGAAATAACCTACCGGCTCTCGCAGCGACTGGTAGCTACCCGGCAAACCGGATTCAAAAGGCAGGTGCGGGAAGTAGCGGCCCTGCTGATCAATCCATTGAATGGATGGAATCGCATCGTAACCCGAAAATGGGGTAAGGGTGGTGTTGATGAAAAGCCGGCTGCTCCTTTCTTCCTGGAACTGGAATACGGTAAAAGAAGGTACAGTCAAAGAGTCAGTGATGTGGTTTCAAAGGGTAGGAATGAAACATTCGGAAGGGTATTTATGGAATACGGCAAGGAAGATGTGGCTTCACGGATACCCTTCAATCATTTTACAGCCACTCTGGAAATGGGAAATTCCGATAGTGCTTTTTTAAATCTCGCAAAGGTAAACGCCTCCCTTTTCAGCTGGCAGTCATCGTCATCTGATAAAAGAACGGATGTTTATACCGTTTCCCTGAACTACGATTATTATAAGAACACAGCCTTCTCCTATGGTGCGCAAAGCATTCATCTGAACCGGGCGATCCGTTATAGAAAAAAGGAGCGGGAGGTGGGAGCGTTGCATCTGAACTGCGGATGGACCGTGCTGGCTGCCGTTCCCGATGCGTACCTGTATTACGGAGAAGGCAGAAATTACGATTACGGTACAGGAGTAGAAGCCGGGGTAAAGGGGAAGTGGAACCTAAGCAACGCTATCTCGTACGAGTTTGGATATTCCGGCGGCTGGCTGACAACGATAAACGGCAGCCGGTCGAACTATGCGTTGTATGATATCAGGTCATCGCTGCGTTATCAGATACGATCCGGCCTTTACGGATGCCTGGAATGGGGCGATTACCTGCTTCGGGGACATTATGCAGGCCAGCCAACCATCAACAGGGAATATCCCTATATACGGCTGACAGCAGGTTATCGGTTAGCGTTATAAACCATCACTGGTTTTTTTCGGAAAGTTCGGCCCTATCCCTTATTTTTACGCCAGTCGAACCAAGGCCGCCGAAAGGTGGCTTTGGTTTTTTTTATCAGAACCGGAACCGACGCCACAACTGCAGCAGCAACTCATTGTTCTCTTTTGTAGTGGTCTCGTCTTCGCTGATCAGCAGGTTGTTTTCATCTGGTTCCGAAGCCGGAAAAAGCTCCGTCAGGTGACCGCTGTAGATCTTATACAGGTTGTAATAATGCTCGGCCAGAAAATCAAGGAAAGCGGGGAGGCGATAAGGTAGGTACATATGTTAGGGTTTACTGTTAATAAGAGCCGTATCCTTTTAAAAGCGCTGCAAGGACACGTATCTTTTTTAAAGCTATACATTAAATCACGAACCGGAATGGATGAGCTCCTCTTGCATTCCTGATTTCAGCCGGCGTCCTATATTTGCTCCCTCAATTCTTGCATATGAATGAAAAGTTTGCCCGTCGTTTACAGGAGGAAGTGGAAGAGATCAGGAAATCGGGTCTTTATAAATCAGAGCGGATCATTACCAGTCCGCAGGGTGCCGAGATCACGGTGAACGGAAAGCAGGTGCTGAACTTTTGCGCCAATAATTACCTGGGCTTATCCTCTCATCCCAGCACTATTGAAGCAGCCCACCGCTATATCGACTCGCACGGCTATGGTATGAGCAGCGTCCGGTTTATCTGCGGTACGCAGGACATCCATAAAGAGCTGGAAAAAAAGCTCGCGGAGTTCCTGGGACTGGAAGATACGATTCTGTACGTCGCTGCATTTGATGCTAATGGAGGTGTTTTTGAGCCCCTGTTCAATGAGCAGGATGCGATCATTTCAGATGCCCTCAATCACGCATCCATCATTGATGGAGTGCGCTTATGCAAGGCGCAGCGTTACCGGTATGAACACAATAATATGGAGGACCTGGAAGCGAAGCTGAAAGAAACGGCCTCCCTGCGCAGCCGTATTATCGTTACCGACGGCGTATTCAGCATGGATGGCACGATTGCCCGGCTGGATTTGATCTGTGACCTGGCCGATCGATACGATGCCATTGTGATGGTAGACGAAAGCCATGCTTCCGGATTTATGGGTAAAACCGGAAGAGGAACTCATGAGTATAGAGGGGTGATGGGACGCATCGATATCATCACCGGTACTCTCGGAAAAGCGCTGGGCGGAGCCTCCGGAGGATTCACCAGTGGCCGCAGGGAAGTAATAGAGATTCTTCGCCAGCGCAGCCGGCCTTATCTCTTCTCCAATACGCTGGCCCCTTCTATTGCGGGCGCCAGCATCGCCGTACTGGATCTGCTGCGGGAATCAACTGCCCTTCGGGATAAGCTGGAAGAAAATACCCGGCACTTCCGGACCCGTATGACAGAAGCCGGATTTGATATAAAGCCAGGCGAGCATCCTATTGTTCCGATCATGCTCTATGATTCTGTGCTGGCAGCCAGATTTGCGGATGCCCTGCTCCAGGAAGGCATCTATGTGATCGGATTCTTTTTTCCGGTGGTACCGAAAGGACAGGCGCGCATCAGGGTTCAGATCAGTGCCGCGCACGAACGGCATCACCTGGACAAAGCGATAGAAGCCTTCACACGGATCGGAAAAGATTTAGGGGTGCTTTCGTAGATTTACGATTGCATGGGTCAGCTAAGGAATTTAATTTAGCAGCTTACCCGGGGATAAAAACAATAACCACTCCCCTGATCCGTTTTACCTCTGATGAATCAAATCTACCCAATCAGCCTTTGAACGACCAACTGGTTAGTTCATTGTTCCATCAAACATCAGAGTACATATGAAACGGATTCTTTTCCTCGCTGGCTTTTTGGCCGTAGTTACTGTTAGCTTCAGCTCCTGTGCTTCCATGAAGCGGGATTGCCAGGGTAATAAGCATACCCGCCTGAGAAACGGGATCTACCTGTAAGCATCTTTTCGTTGCCACAGAAGAAGGGAAAGGTATCGGGTTGTGTGTCAGCTGCCCGGTTTACCTTTGCGCAAATTTCAAATCCGGTATGAAAGGAATATTCATTTGCTTTTTTGCCCTTGCCCTTGCCTCCTGTTCTCCGAATAATGTGGAAGTTGATAATTCGCTGGGTGGCTTTTTTAAAGACAACAAAGCCGAAGGCTGTTTTGCCCTGCTGAACAACAACACCGGGAATTTCACGGTCTATAATCTCGAGCGGTACCGGGACAGCGCTTTCC
>DATAHC010000328.1:0-4371 GCA_036263415.1 Flavisolibacter sp. | reverse complement strand
CTTTGGCCGGCTTCATCCTACAAAGGAGTTTCCCTATATCTCCCTTTCAGTGCTTTGCGCGGTTGGGTTTTTGTTCAGCCTGATCATGAAGCTGGGAGATGTGATCACTGCGATTCTGGCCATGCGGATCCTGATCCAGTTCATTGCCCAGGCGGTAGGGGTAGTGTTGCTCCGGAAAAGGCTGGGGGAGAAGGACCTGCCCTTCAAAATGTGGCTGTATCCATTGCCGGTAATCCTGTCTATCCTCATCTGGGTCTATCTATTTATAAAGACAGACTGGTTTGCCCTCTATGGACTCGGCATTGCAGCAGCCGGCGTGCTGGTATATGTAGTCATCAACAAAAGCCGGCATTACCCCTAGCCAACGGTGATCAGGTAATAATTCTTTTTGCCTTTCTGCACCAGTATATATTTTTCGTGCAGCAACAATTCCGCCTGCACTTTAGCCTGTCCGTCATCCACCTTTTTCCGGTTGATGCTGACGCCGCCATTCTGGATCATTTTCCGGGCCTCTCCCTTGCTGGGGAAAACAGCCGTGTCGGTAAGTAAAGTAAGAACATCAGGCCCTTCATCCCATTTGCCCCGATCAAAATTCAGCCGTACAATTCCCTGCATCTGCTCGAGATCTTCCATAGAGAGCGATTCAGCAGGAGCGTTTTGCTGCGCAAAGAGCTTTTGTGTCGTTTCTATTGCCTGGTCGTACTCCGCACGGCCATGAACAAATACAGTCAGTTCCTCAGCCAGTCGTTTCTGAAGCAGGCGTTGAGCCGGATCCTTCCTGTGTTCCATAATGAGGCTTTCAATCGTTGGCTGATCGAGAAAGGTGAAGATGCAGATCCATTTTTCAGCGTCGGCATCGGCCGCATTCAGCCAGAACTGGTAAAACTGGTAGGGGCTGGTCTTTTCCTTATCCAGCCAGATATTTCCTCCTTCGCTCTTTCCAAATTTGCCGCCATCTGATTTGGTAAGCAGCGGACAGGTAAAAGCAAAGGCCTCACCACCGGCCTTGCGGCGGATGAGCTCGGTACCCGTAGTTATATTACCCCACTGGTCGCTACCACCCATCTGCAACTTGCAGTTCTTATTCTGGTACAGCCAGTAAAAATCATAACCCTGGATCAGCTGGTAGGTGAATTCTGTAAAGCTCATCCCTGAATCGCCTTCCAGCCGTTTCCGTACACTGTCCTTGCTCATCATGTAGTTGACTGTAATATGCTTCCCTACATCGCGTATAAAGTCCAGGAACTCAATGCCCTTGAACCAGTCATAATTGTTCACCATCTCCGCCGCATTCGGTAGTCCGGGGCTGAAATCCAGAAACCGCATCAGCTGGTTCCTGATCCCTTCCAGGTTCTTCTGCAGTACGTCTGCACTCAGCAGGTTCCTTTCCTGGCTTTTACCACTGGGGTCACCAACCATGCCGGTAGCGCCACCCACTAAAGCAAAGGGCTTATGACCAGCCTTTTGCATATGAACTAAAATTAGTATGGGTACAAGACTTCCGATGTGGAGCGAATCAGCCGTGGGGTCGAACCCGATATAGCCCGAGGTCATTTCTTTCTGCAGCTGCTCTTCCGTTCCCGGCATCATATCCTGGATCAGCCCTCTCCATCGTAATTCTTCGATCAGGTTCATGTATAAGTACTTTAGGCGGCAAATGTAAGGCAGGGCCGGACAATTTTATCCTAACAGATTCGTTTCCAGTGCTGGTTTTATATTAAACTGATTATGAATTTGATTTTTTAAGAATTACATTTGTAAGAGCGACCAAACTTGTGAAAAGACCATTATAATCCATTGCTTATCCGAAAATTGAAGAAATGAAAATCTACTGTCTGGCATTTGCCGTAGCCGTCCTGGCTGCCTCTACAAATGCCTGTGCGCAATTCCGCAAATATTCCAACGAATTTTTAAATATAGGAGCCGGTGCCAGAGGACTTGCCATGGGCAGTGCCCAGGTGGCTTCGGTTCAGGACGGCACCGCAGGGTATTGGAATCCGGCCGGGCTGACGGGCGTAAAGGATCATGGCAATGTGAATATCATGCATGCCGAATATTTTGCCGGTATCGGAAAATATGATTTTGCCAGCATCGCTTTGCCATTTGCCAACAATAAAAGAACGATCGGTATCACAGCCCTGCGCTTTGCCGTTGATGATATCATGAATACCCTGTTCCTGGTAGAGCCGGACGGGTCGATCAACTACAATAACATTCAGGCTTTCTCCTCAGCAGATTATGCCTTCCTTTTTTCATTTGCCCAGAAGCTGAAAGAGACCGAGAAGAAAAGCATCAGCTTCGGCATCAATGCCAAGGTGATCCACCGCAGCGTCGGACAATTTGCCAAGGCCTGGGGCTTCGGTATCGATGCCGGTCTGCAGATCAGGAAAGACCAGTGGCGTTTCGGGTTTGCCGGCAGGGACATCACTACTACGTTCAATGCCTGGAGCTTTAATTTTACCGAAAAGGAAAAGGAAGCACTTTACCTTACCAATAATGAGATTCCGGTAAAATCGACCGAGCTGACCTCACCCCGACTGATTGCCGGCATAGCCCGTGATTTCAAGCTGGGTAAGAAAGCCTCCCTTACAGCGGAAGCCAATTTCGATCTGACCTTTGATGGCCGCCGGAATACTGTGATCAGTGCCGACCCGGTGAGCATCGATCCGAAGCTGGGACTGGAGCTGGATATCAACAAGGTCTTTTTTATCCGTGCCGGAATCAACAATTTTCAAAGAGCCCTTGCCGATGGCGATACCCTGAACCAGAAGAAAGTCTGGATCTATCAGCCGGGTGCCGGAGCCGGATTCCGTATTCAGAATGTCCGGATCGATTATGCCTTTACCAACCTGGCCAATCAATCCAATCCCTTATTCACGCATGTATTTTCCTTGCAGTTCGATCTTGTAAACGACAAGAAGAAAAAGAAATAATTCCCGTACCTATAAACCGTCATTCATGAAAAGAATTCTATTTGTATTAATGCTGGCCTGCAGCTTTATAGCCAGGGCCCAGGTATACAATAACGAATGGATCGATTATTCCAAAACCTATTATAAATTCAAGATCGGCAGAAACGGGTTGTACCGCATTCCGCAGTCGCTTTTGGCTGCCTCCGGCATGGCGTCCACTCCGGCAGAGCAATTTCAGCTGTGGCGCAATGGTAAGCAGGTGCCTATCTATACCACGATTCCTACCGGTATTTTCTCCGGCGGCGATTATATCGAATTCTGGGGTGTGATGAATGACGGAAAGCCCGACAATGAATTATACCGTGTTTCCAATTACCAGCTGAATGACCACTGGAGCCTGGAGACCGATACGTCCACATATTTTTTGACTGTCAACCCTGTTGCGGTCAATAACCTGCGCCTGCAATCTGTTGTGAACGACGTAGCGTCGAATGTGCTACCGGCTGAACCTTATTTCATGCATAAAGCCGGCAAGTATTTCAAGGAAGAGTTGAACAAGGGGTATGCCGTTAACGTAGGCGATGAATTGTTTTCCTCTTCCTATGACAAGGGAGAAGGCTGGTCTTCTCAGGACATAGCCATGAATGGAAATGTTACGTTTACACTGACTAATCTCCAGGTATACGCCGGCGGCCCTTCGCCCATGATCAAGGTGGGTATTTCCGGTAATGATATCAAACCCAGAAGATATAAGGTACTGGTGAACTCCGATTCTGTTTTAGGAAATGAGGTGGATTTCTTCAATCACGTCATGGATACTGCCAGCTTTTCACTTAATAGTCTGAATAGTTCCAGCACCTCCGTAACCATTTATAACTATACCAATTGTACGCCTTCTTACTGCCCCACGAGCGATCGTATGGTGGTGCACCAGGCAGAGATCACTTACCCAAGAACGTTTGATTTCAGCGGCTATAACAATTTTGAATTTTCCCTGCCTGCCAGTCCTACAGGAAATTTTCTCCAGATCAGCAACTTGGTTTATGCCGGTTCGGTTCCGGTACTGTATGATCTGACCAATGGAAAGCGATACGACGCCAATATTTCCGGCGGACTGCTACGCTTCGCCCTGCAGCCCTCCGCAACGGATCGCAACCTGGTACTGGCCAGTGAAACGATCTACGACATCGCCCTGGTTACGGATCTTCAAACCCGCAAATTCATTGACTATACCAGTCCTGCCAACAGTGGAGATTACCTGATCATCTCCCATCCTTATTTATTCAATGGAACCAATGGCGTAAATCCTGTTGAAGCCTACCGCGCCTACAGGAGCTCTGTTGCTGGTGGCAGCTATAATGCCAAAATCTACTTGTCTGAAGAACTGATCGACCAGTTCGGATTCGGGATCAAAAAGAATCCTGCAGGGATCCGAAATTTCATACGTTATGCCCGAAAT
>DATAHC010000327.1:0-4932 GCA_036263415.1 Flavisolibacter sp. | reverse complement strand
AAAAAAGGGATCAAGGTAGAAGCTTTTACGCCTCCTGCAGAAGTGATTCAGGCGGTGGAGCGTATTGTGAAAGAGGCGCAGATCGATGTGGGTGGAATTGAGTACCTGGTGGATGACCGCAATGGCGATATTCTTTATTATGATATCAACGCGCTCTCCAATTTTATTGCGGATGCAGAACAGGTGATCGGCTTCGATCCTTTCAAAAACCTGGTTGATTTTATTGAAACCTACACTAAAAAATAACGTATGAGATTTGGCTATTGGCTGCCGGTATTCGGAGGTTGGTTACGCAATGTGGAGGATGAGCAGATGGAGACCAGCTGGAACTATGTAAAAAAACTGGCAAAGCGCAGTGAGGAGATCGGCTACGATCTCACGCTGATCGCTGAACTGTTTCTGAATGATATCAAAGGTGAGTCGGCTCCTTCCCTGGATGCCTGGTCCACTACGGCAGCACTGGCGGCAGTCACGGAAAAGCTCGAGCTGATGGTAGCGGTGCGCCCTACGTTTCATAATCCGGCCATTCTTGCCAAGCAGGCGGCGAACATTGCCAATATCAGCAACGGGCGCCTTTCCCTGAATGTGGTGTCTTCCTGGTGGCAGCAGGAGGCGCTGAAATATGGAATTGAATTCGAAAAGCACGATGATCGCTATGCCCGCATGGAAGAATGGGTCAAAGTGGTCACTACCTGCTGGGAACAGGATCACTTTTCATTTGAGGGTAAATATTATAAAGTGGAGGATAACATTTTACAACCAAAGCCGATCGTAAAGCCTCCCATTTATGCAGGCGGCGAATCAGAAGCGGGTAAAGACCTCATTGCGCGGGTCTGCGACGGCTATGTAATGCATGGGGACTCCCCGGAAGTAATTGGCCAGCGCATACAGGATGTGAAGCAACGCAGGGAAAAACTGGGTTTGCCACCGATGACCTATGGCGTGGCGGGGTATTCGATCGTTCGGTCTACCGATGCGGAAGTGAAAAAGGAGCTTGAGCGCATTACCAATGTCAGCGCACATGCGGCGGGCTATAACAACTACCAGCAATGGCTGAATGGAACGCAATTGGAAAAGCGGGTATCGCTGGAAGATTATTCCGTGTCGAACAGGGGGTTGAGAACGGGTCTGACGGGAACACCGGAGAAAATAGCGGAACAGATCGAGGCTTTTGAAAAGGCAGGCGTGGATTTCTTTTTGTTGCAGTGCAGCCCTCAGCTGGAGGAAATGGAACGCTTCGCTGAAGCCATCATGATGTATCAGCCTGCCTGAAGTGGAAACGAATACTTACAAGCCCTGGTAACCGCTTTCTCTTTTTGAGGAGTTGTTGGAAGGGCTTTTCTTATGGCTCTTCTGAAGCATGGCTTTATAAATATCCACCTTTGCAGGCGCCGTTGTAGTGCTGTTATAATGTAGATGCAGCCGGCTTGCTGTTATGGAAATGACACGGGCAGGCGCCATTTCTGATTTTTTGTTGGTATGGACCATGAAAAAAAAGTTATGATTTATAAAAAAGTAGTATACTTGTTGAAAGAAAGTCCACTGTAGAAACAGCGGACGTCTAACGATTGCTTGCTATATGAACTTGTAAATCCCGATTTTGTCTAAAGCGATTGCTTGCTTTATTGTTGCTATAAAATTAGTGCGCTCTGCACCCGCCCTCAAATCGTATTCTGGCGCGGCTACCATATCAAACTTCCTAATTATTTATTAAAACCCTTGCGGGGCCTGACTTTCACGGCATCGGCCCACTGATACCCAAAGCTTTTTCGGTACTCAGAAAAAGGAAGTATTTAAATTTTATTTAAGAGTTGATCACGGCATTTCCTCCTACCGGATGACCGGTACAGGTGAGTATATATCCTTTATTGATTTCCGTATCGGTCAGTACTTCATTGTAAGACATCCAGACAGTCCCTTCTATAACTTTGGCGATGCAATTACCGCAGCGGCCCGCCTCACAGCTATAGGGCAGCAGCACGCCCTTTTTGCGGGCAGCCTGTAAAATGCTTTCGTTGGGTGCAACCGGGATCGTATAGGTCTGATCACCTCTGATAAGGCGTACCTCCCGGGTTTCAGGATCCGGTGACCCGGTTTTTTTAAGAGTATAACGAGTGTGAAATACTTCCCTCCGTATGGCGACCGCAGGCACCTGTAAATTGCGAAGGGTATACGTACAGAGACGCATGTACGACTCGGGCCCGCAGCAATAGTAAAGGGCTTTGGTATGGGAATCAGGTAGATGCTCCTTCAGAAATGATTCGATAAGTCCGGCATGCAGATGCGCCCGGTACAGATCGGCGGTATTGCTGAACAGGAATTCCAGGTGCAGCCGTTCCGGAAAGCGTTGCTGCCATTCCATGAGCTCATTATAAAAAAGGGCTTTATCCGGATGGCTGTTGCTGTACACCAGTAAAAGGGAAAGGTCGCTGCTGTGCAGGGCCGCTTTGATCAGGGAAAAGATCGGAACGATGCCACTCCCTGCAGCAAAAAATACGAGGTTCCGGACGCCCGTCAGGTCTTCCGGCAGCACAAACAAGCCGCCGGTACCGGCATAGGCTAAAACGGTACCAGGGGTAACCGAATCAGTCAGTTTCCGGGAGATAAGGCCATTGTCAATACGTTTTACGGCCACCTGCAGGGGTTCATCCAATTCGGGTGCTGAGGCGATGGAATAAGACCGCCTTACGGAATCCTCTCCATCGTGGAATACAAAGGTGATATACTGCCCGGCCTTATAGGGGATCATCTCCTTGAAACGGAGCAGTGTTACATCATTCGCCAGCTGCGTGATACCAGCTACGGTCAGAACAGGATAATCAGAACGGGTATCCATTTCAGGCAGAAGGTACGAAAGGTTCTTTCTCCGTAAGACTGGCTTCACCGGGAAGTCCAAGGATCTTCGAAGTGTGACGGCGCACCTGCCGGCATAAGGCTGCATCTTTATCCAGGGGTAAGCCATAGGAAGGGATCATTTCCCGGATACGGGATTGCCAGGCTGCTGTAGCCAGCTGTTCCGGGAAGCAGCGTTGCAATAAGGTCAGCATGATGGAAACGGCCGTAGAGGCCCCGGGCGATGCACCCAGAAGCGCCGCCAGGCTGCCGTCCGCCGCATTAACCACCTCGGTACCGAATTCCAGGATACCGCCCTCCTCTTCATCCTTTTTGATCACCTGAACGCGCTGTCCGGCAACCTCCAGTTCCCAGTCTTCCAGGCGGGCCGCCGGGAAATAGGCACGCAGGGCATCCAGCCTTCCTTCCGGTGTCAGGCGCACCTGTTCAATCAGGTATTTGGTAAGGGGTATGTTATGAATGCCGGCTGCCAGCATGGGTCTGATATTCGAGAATTTGATGGATTTGAACAGGTCCATCACCGATCCATGCTTCAGGAATTTGGTTGTGAATCCGGCATACGGGCCAAAGAGTAATTCTTTCTGGCCTTTGATCCAGCGGGTATCCAGGTGTGGTACGGACATGGGTGGTGCTCCAACATCGGCTAAGCCGTATACCTTGGCATTGTGTGCTTCAATGATCTCCCTGTTGTTACAGCGCAACCACTGTCCGCTCACGGGAAATCCGCCATATCCTTTCGCCTCCGGGATGCCGGATAGGAGTAACAAGGGCAAAGCGCCTCCGCCGGCGCCTATAAAAACAAAGCGAGCCTGAATGGTTTTCTTATGTCCGTCTTCTTCGTCCTTCACTACTATTTTCCATCCCCCGTCCTCTCTTTCCAGGTCGCGCACTTCATGATTGAAATGTAGAGTCACATCCTTCCTTTTTTGCATGCAGGAAAACAGGCTGCGGGTCAGTGCACCGAAATTAACATCAGTGCCCAGGTCCATTTTAGTTGCGGCCACCGGTTCATCGTCCGTTCGTTCGCTCATAATCAATGGTACCCACTTCCTGATCTGTTCCGGATCATCTGAAAATTGCATTTCCTTGAAAAGATGACACTGCGTCAGGGCCTGGTAGCGCTTCTTCAGGAAGTTTACATTCTGTTCGCCCCACACAAAGCTCATATGAGGTATGGACCGTATGAAGGAAGCCGGAATATCAATGATCCGGTGTTCTACCAGGTAGCTCCAGAATTGTTTCGATACCTCAAAGGATTCGGCAATCTTCACCGCCTTGCTGATATCGATGCTGCCATCTTCTTTTTCGGGTGTGTAATTCAGTTCGCAAAATGCGGAATGCCCGGTGCCCGCATTATTCCAGGCATCGGAGCTCTCTGCGGCCGCTTCATCCAGCCGTTCATAAACCTGTATCGACAAAGTAGGATCCAGCTCTTTCAGCAGCATCCCGAGTGTAGCACTCATAATGCCTGCACCTATTAATACCACATCTGCTTCTTCTCTTTTTGCGCTGCTATTGCTCATGATCCTGATTTATATTAATCTCTTTCTGTTAAGGCTTCTTTACGTTGCTGCTCGGCTTCCGCATCCTCCTTTAAGGATTCCTGCTGTTGCTCCGGAACTTCTTTTTCCTTAAATGGATTGTGTATATCCTGCTGTTCTTTACGGGCATCTCTGCCCTCTTCTGTCCCTGGTTTTTCCCGGTTCATAAAATTATAGATTAAATGGTTTTTGATTACATGATAAACAAATGCGGCCGGCTATGAAAACCGGCCGCATGTTATTAATGATGCTTTTTACTGCTGATTGGACGTAGCAGGCGTTGCTGTTTTTGTTTTCGTTTTTATGGTTTTTCCATCAGGTGTTTTTGTTTTGATCTTGGTCTTGGTCTCATTCGTTGGAGTCGTCGTACCACTACCTGTACCGGTGGTGCCCTCCGTTCCTGTAGTAGTTCCGGTAGAACCGGTATTGCCGGTGGTCGTTCCGGAATCCGTATTGTTCATGGTTCCGTTAGTACCATTGGTATTGGTATTCATGGTACCTTTTCCGGTTGTGTCGGTCCAGTTGCTTCCGGAACCGC
>DATAHC010000326.1:0-5578 GCA_036263415.1 Flavisolibacter sp. | reverse complement strand
TGTGATCTTAGAGTGTTCGTCATTGCGAGGACGCAGGACGAAGCAATCCCCTACTACAGGAGGAGTGACCGCCTTATCTGCCTTTGGGCTCCCCCTTCATACCCTTATTGAGCACCACATTCCTCCTCCAGATATTCAGTCTCCTTTGCGCGGCTTCCCGTTTCGCCTTCCTTTTCTTAAACCACTCCTTCATCAGCTTCTGAAATAACCGCCACGGCCGACGGTAAATGCGCTCTTTCTCCTCTCTTTTCTTTGGATTCCAATAGATTTCCTGTGCATACTGTACTGCCAGGCGAAACAGTCTGCGCTGCCGCTTCTGTCCCCTGGAAGGAATGATGCTACTCATATCCGGCACCTTGGTCTTCACCTTATACGTCTTATAATGCTTTATTACATACCGTTTCCCGATCCTTCCCTGTATCATCTTCTCTTTAAAACTGAGTTCCATCGACATATTGTTGCTTTTGGAACAAACATACTATGGCGGAGAAAGGTCACTTTTCGCTTTTTGCACGAAACGATGCGATTTGATCCAACTTTGAACGATTTTGATCAAAATGATACGAAATCAGAAGTGTCTGGAACCGGTGACGAATGACAAAACAGGAGTAAACCCTCTTTTCCCTCCTTCTTCTCCTATTCATTTCTTAGCTCATCCTTCGTGCTAACTAGCTATGGAAAGCATACCGAAATCATAGGGACTAGCTATGGAAGCCATGTGAATAGGTACGCTGAAACATAGTAATAAGAGTTATTCAAACCGGTAACCTTTTAAGAAATCGGTTACCGACATTCTTTTCTTGCCTTCCAGCTGCAACTCGCGAATTAGGATATATCCATCTGTACAGGCAAATTTCAGGTAAGACTTTTTATCTGTCTCCATGGTACCGGCAGGTTGTTCATGTGCAATCAGCTGTTTCTCCGACCGGTAGATCTTCAGCACTTTTTGATTCAGAAAACTAAAAGCTCCCGGAAAAGGAGAGAGACCCCTGATCAGGTTGTGAACTTCCTGAACAGGGCGGTTCCAGTCAATGCGGCAGGTATCCGTAAAGAGTTTAGGCGCATGCCTGACTTCCATGCCAGATGCTGGAAGCATTTGCGATTGCTCCATCGGATGAAGGGTCCCATCGGCTAGCCCTTTGATCGTTTTAACCAGAAGCGAAGCTCCGGCCTCTTTCATTACATCATGGAGTTCACCCGCTGTTTCATCCTCACTGATAACAATCTTATCCTGCAGCAGAATGTCTCCGGTATCAATTTCATGTCGAAGCTTGAACGTGGTAACACCGGTCATTTTTTCACCATTGATCAGCGCCCAGTTAATAGGGGCTGCTCCGCGGTACTGCGGTAGCAGTGAGCCATGTACGTTCACGGTTCCCATAGGCGGCATGTTCCATACCACTTCCGGAAGCATGCGGAAAGCAACTACCACCTGAATATCAGCCTGCACTTCCCGCAACGTATCCAGAAACTGGGGATTTTTGAGCTTTTCCGGTTGCAGCACCTTCAATCCCTTTTGCAGCGCATATTTTTTTACGGCGCTTTCCGTCAGCTTCATACCGCGACCAGCCGGTTTATCGGGTGCCGTAACTACGGCGGCAATGGTGCATCCTTCCCGAACCAGTGCGTCGAGAGAGGCTACGGCAAATTCGGGAGTACCCATGAATACAATACGAAGCGCTTTATAATCTTTCGTGGACACGTTAAAGTCTGTTTATAACAAAAATAAAAGGGGCGATGCTGCTTACTCAAAATCAGCGTAGAGCAGGTACTTTTTCCGGATTGCTTTGAAGCGGCTCAGCGCCGGCTCCCAGCTTTGCCGGATCTGGGCCTCACTTTGTCCCTCCCGTATCTGGCGGATCAGCTGATCATTTCCGGCTAGCCGGTTGAAGCCGTTTTCTTTAAAAAAATTCTTCTTGTCCGGGTAAAGTTGATACGCCTGAAGTAAATAGCCCAGCTGCATTTTATGTTGAACCTTGCTTAATACCTGTTCTGCGGTTCCCGTTAAATTCCAGCCATAACAAACCTGGCCCTTGAATTTTGGCCGGGGCGCACCCTCCGTGCTGTCCGGGGTAAACGCATACAGCGTCTTTGGCAGATCCGGATGACCAATGATCGCGAAGGGCGCGGGGGTGCCTCTTCCTTCACTGATAATGGTACCTTCAAATAAACAGGTCGATGGATACCAGTAGATCGATGACATATCCGGCAGATTGGGAGAAGGTCGTACCGGTAAACGGTAGGTACTGGTATGGTCATAATGGGCGCAGGGGATAACCTGCAACTGGAAAAACCGCGCTCCTGCACGGTAGCGGGAGGCGATGATCCGCTGATAGGCTTTGTTGGCAGTTGCGCTCAACCAGCCTTCATTCAGCAGCATCTGTGCATATTCACCAATCGTCATACCATAGGCAACAGGTATGGGCTGCATGCCAACAAAGCTTTTGAACGCCGTGTCCAGCACCGGTCCGTCTACATAAAAGCCATTGGGGTTCGGCCGGTCAAGGATCAGCAGTGGAATATTATTTTCTATGGCTGCTTCCAGATAGTACTGCAGCGAAGAGATATACGTGTAAAAACGGGCGCCGACGTCCTGTATATCATACACCATCAGGTCAACACCTTTCAGGTCGTCCGGACTGGGCTTATTTTTTTTGCCATAAAGCGAAACCACCGGAATGCCGGTGGCCGCATCGGTAGCGGTCTCAATTTTGGCGCCATCCGGAGCATTGCCCCTGAAGCCATGCTCCGGTCCGAATATAACGCTGATCTTTACCCCGTTTTTCTGCAGGAAATCCACGATATGGCCGTTCCCCTTAATGGAAGTCTGATTGGCAAAAACAGCAATCGTCTTGCCTTTCAGCAGGGGCAGGTAGCGCTCAGGCTGGTCGGCTCCGGTTAAAATACCGGAAGCGCTCGTGCCATTCGTTGTGGAAACCGATGTTTTGGCTTTTTGTTTTTGAGCGGTACAGCTGATGGCCATGCTGATCGTTAAGGGTAAAAGGAAGTAGCGTAAAAACATGGTATCTCATTTGTTGTTCTGATTCAAATATCCTTAAAAATAACCAAGCGAAACGTGAAAGATTAGTACCTTGCTGCCCTCTGCATCTTCAATTCTTCTCTGCGAATACCCCACCTGGTTTGTGCAGTATAAGAGTTCCGCCTGCTGGAAAGCCGGTTAAGCTGCGAGGAACAAATCCCGGCGCATAACGGGATCATTTTATTTATTGACTAAAAAAAAGAATGCTATGCAACAAGCACAAAATGGTGATAAGGTTCGGGTACATTATCATGGAAAATTACGCAGCGGTGAAACATTTGACAGCTCTAACGGGCGCGACCCCCTGGAATTTACAATCGGTAACGGTGATGTGATCAAAGGTTTCGACGAAGGGGTTAAAGGAATGCAGGTGGGTGATAAAAAAACCGTTGAAATAGATGTCGATAACGCATATGGACAGAAACAACAGGAAATGATGATTGAATTTCCAAAAGATCAGTTTCCACCCGAAATGAACCCGGAGGTAGGGCTGCAATTGATGATGAGCAATGGCTCTGGTCAGCAATTCCCCGTTACCATAGCAGAGGTGAAAGAAGGTACGGTGATTCTAGATGCCAACCATCCGCTGGCCGGGCAGGACCTTATCTTCGACCTTGAACTGGTAGAGATCGTTCCAACCTCCAGGATCATCATGCCGTAAGCGGTACCATATAAATTTATTGTCAGAAAGCTAAGGCCACCGTCAGGTGGCTTTTTTTGGCCGCTTCTCTGAAATCGTACATTTGGATCATGTTTCAAGAGTACCGTTTTACCGCATCCGAACGTTTCCTGCGTTATGTACAGATCGATACGCAGAGCGACCCGCTGTCTTCCAGCCAGCCCAGCAGCGAAAAGCAAAAAGATTTGTCCCGCCGGTTGGTGGAAGAATTAAAGGAAATGGGTGTGGCGGATGCAGAGCTTGACGATTTTGGATATGTGTATGCAACAATACCGGCAACTACCGACAAGAAGGTACCGGTGCTTTGTTTCTGCGCACATGTGGATACGGCGCCGGATGCCAGCGGAACAGGGGTGAAACCGATCGTTCATCACAACTATCAGGGTGAGGATAATATCCTTCCGGACGATCCTTCACAAGTACTCTCAATAGAAAAATTCTCCTACCTCGGGCGACTGATCGGCCACGACCTGATTACCGCCAGTGGAACGACGCTCCTGGGTTCCGACGACAAGGCCGGTGTGGCCGAGATTATGGATGCAGCTCATTTCTGGATGACCCATCCGGAAATAAAGCATGGCAAAATCAGGCTGCTTTTTACACCGGATGAAGAGATCGGCAGGGGCACGGCAAAAGTCGACCTGGAAAAGCTGGGAGCAGATTATGGATATACCCTGGATGGGGGAGAGGCGGGTTCTCTCGAAGACGAAACCTTCAGTGCGGATGGAGTACACGTTGAAATTCAGGGCGTGATCACCCATCCCGGATATGCAAAGAACAAGCTCGTGAACGCGATGAAGATCGCAGGCGATATCCTGGCTTCCCTGCCAAGAGCCGAACTCTCTCCTGAAACTACCGAGGGCAAACAGGGGTTTATTCATCCGGTGCGGGTGGAAGGTCTTGCCGAGAAAGCCACGATTGATTTTATCATTCGTGATTTTGTAACGGAGGGTCTTAAAAAGAAAGAGGAATTTTTGCTCAGCCTTATTGAAATGGTCATGGATAATTATCCGGAGGCCCGGTTTGAATTTACGGTGACCGAGCAATACCGCAATATGAAGGAGATCCTGGACCAGCATCCCAGGGTGGTGGAGTTTGCTAAAGAAGCGATCAGCAGGGCCGGACTTTCCCTTAAGATGGAAAGTATCAGGGGAGGCACGGACGGAAGCCGCCTCTCGTTCATGGGTTTGCCCTGTCCGAATCTTTTTGCGGGTGAACAGGCTATTCATTCCCGGCTGGAATTCATCAGTATCCAGGATATGAATAAAGCGGTGGAGACCATAATTCATCTGGCGGCCGTCTGGGAGGAGCAGTCATAATCATACAACATCTTGCTAACTATGGCGTTCTAGGGTATGCGCTTCCGGCTCGCACTTCTGGTCCTGTTTCCTCTTTTCGGCTCCGCTCAGAATTTAGTAATGAACGAAAGTTTTGAGGACGAGAATATCTGCACGGAATTCATTAAGAATTGTGCTCCGGAAGGATGGATCGCCAATACTTTTAATGGAAGCTATTATTTTGATGATGCACCGCATGCCGCCCAGGGAAGCCATTTTGTAGGGCTCACATTCGGCAAGGGAAGAATACGGTATTTCATCAGAAGCCCGCTTTTAAGCGCCATGCGGCCAGGCGCACAATACACGGTTTCATTTATGATCCGCTCCAACCAGGTCGAAAGGGATAGTGTAGGCATACTTTTCACGGAAGCCGATCCGCTTTATGAAAAGTCCGGTATCAGAGGCAAAAAGCCCTACTTCTATGTGGCGGACGCCCGGGAAAAAGCAGATCCCGCCACCTGGCAAAAACTAAGCTTTACTTATATGGCGTCCGGATCAGAGCGATTCATAGCGATAGGCGAC
>DATAHC010000325.1:0-20396 GCA_036263415.1 Flavisolibacter sp. | reverse complement strand
CGAACAGCGCAATGTGGTCGGCATGATGCCGCATCCGGAAAGAGCCTGTTCCGTAGCGCTGGGCAATACCGACGGGCGTAAGGTGTTTCACCGCCTGTTTTCACTGGTCCTGGAACCAGCGGAAGCCTGAATGATCTTACTTTAACATCTCATCAAGCTTATAACCTTGAAATTTGTACCTCTAAAACAGGGTCTTACATGAAGAAATTCCTTTTTGCCGCTTTTGCGCTGATCGCTTTCCAGAGCTCATTTGCCCAGAACCTGAATCCCGTGAACTGGAGCTTTACTACCAAGAAGATTGCGGACAAAGTGTATGAAGTGCAGCTCACTGCCACCATTCAGCAGGGCTGGCACCTTTATTCGCAGCAGCAGCCCGAAGATGCTATTGCCCAGCCGACTACCTTTACGTTTAACAGGAATCCCCTGCTCGAACTGGATGGCAAGGTGAAGGAAGTTGGCAAGCTGGAAAAGTTCAAGGATGCCAAGCTGGAAGTGTCGGCCAATCAGTACAGCAATAAGGTGGTATTTGTGCAGCGGGTGAAGCTGAAAGGAAAAGCGAAGACCAATATCACGGGTAACCTCGAGTTCCAGACCTGTAACGATCAGAAATGCCTTCCTCCTAAGACTGTAAACTTTTCCATCGCTTTATAAGAGAAGCGACGGACTGATATAGCTAACGAGTTCTCCGAGGAACTCGTTTTGTTTTTAACCGAATTGACGATGAAAAGAACGCTACACCTTGCTTTTTTAAGCTTATTTGTATGGATCACCTTGAACGGTACTGCGCAGGAAGTGGTAAGCCCCTTCCAGTGGAAGGTCCGTTCATCCCGCACCGGACCGAACCAATATGAGTTGATCTTTTCCACTACCGGCAGTAAGCCCTGGCAACTTTATGCACCGAACCAGACTTTGAGCGATATCCCGGTAGCGGAGCTGCAATTGGGTGATTCGTCATTTATATTGACACCCGGCTTCAAAGATTCCGGTACGGCCATAACCCTTCAAAGCGCGGTTTTTGATACCATCGTCCGCCTTTATGAAGGTCCGGCTACCTGGAAGGCCCGCGTTACGATCAACGGTACCATCCCGGCCGACCTGAAAGGAAACCTGCTGTATTCCTACGGCAAAGGCGATGAATTTTATCCTTCCACCAGTTTTTCCTTTACAGTGCCACTGGAAGGCGGTGTCACGACCGATTCAAAGATCCTGATAGCGAATCTGAACCTTAAAAATCCCGTCAGCCCCTGTGGTGATGATGAAACAGGCGATAAAAGCCTGTGGACCTTGTTCTTTATTGGACTGGGAGCCGGCCTGCTGGCCCTGCTCTTCCCTTGCGTTTTTCCGCTGATACCGCTGACCGTTTCCTTTTTTACCAAAAGGGCCCAGAGCCGGCGCAAGGGAATCATGAACGCCATCTGGTACGGAACCTCCATATTCCTGATCTATACTTTATTGAGCCTGCCGTTTCATATTTTCAACGTGCAGCCCGAGGTGCTGAATAATATTTCTACCAATGTGCCGCTGAACCTGGCCTTTTTTACTGTGTTCGTGGTCTTTGCCATTTCCTTTTTCGGGTATTTCGAGATCACCCTGCCCAGCGGCATTGCCAACAAGGCCGATGCGAAATCAGGCCTGGGTGATATACTCGGGATCTTCTTTATGGCCCTGACGCTAGCTATCGTTTCGTTTTCCTGTACCAGCGGCATCCTGGGTGCGCTTCTTGTTGGAGCCCTGAACGGGCCAAATGGCGCCTGGCAGCTGACAGCCGGCATGGCGGGCTTTGGCCTGGGCCTGGGTTTGCCCTTTATTCTTTTTGCCCTGTTCCCGAACTGGCTGCAGTCGCTGCCCAAATCCGGCGGCTGGATGAATGAGCTGAAGGCCGTTTTTGGATTTATTGAGCTGGCCATGGCCGTGAAGTTTCTTTCCAATGCCGATCTGGTGATGCAATGGCATTTATTGCAGCGCGAAGTATTCATTGCAATCTGGATCCTGATCGGATTAGCGATCGTTCTTTACCTGACTGGCGTTTTCCGGTTTGCCAATGACAGCAAAGTGAAGTTCACGCCCATACGGATCATCTTTATCGTGCTCTTTGGCGGCCTAACGCTTGCCTTGATCCCTGGCGTTACCAATACCAGGTCGGCCCGCCTGGGCTTCATCAGCGGTTTCCCGCCGCCTTTCAGCTACAGCGTTTACAAGCACCCGGTAAATTATGAAACA
The DNA here is from genome assembly GCA_036263415.1 of Flavisolibacter sp. Taxonomy (GTDB): domain Bacteria; phylum Bacteroidota; class Bacteroidia; order Chitinophagales; family Chitinophagaceae; genus Flavisolibacter. The sequence goes on along the minus strand of DATAHC010000325.1, from coordinate 18,176 downwards.
GGAGTAGAGCCATTACACAATGATTACGAGAAAGCTCTGCAGCTGGCCCGGGAGCAGCATAAGCCGGTGCTGATCGATTTTACCGGATGGGCCTGCGTCAATTGCCGGCGGATGGAAGAGAATGTGTGGGTGGATGAGGAAGTGAAGGAACTGATGAAGAACCGTTTCATTGTGGTTTCTCTGTATGTGGACGAGCGCAAGAAGCTTCCCGTAACGCAGCAGTTTGTGTATAAAGGAAAGAACGGTTCGGAGAAATCGATTGTTACAGTAGGAGATAAGTGGGCCACCTTCCAGTCGGAGAATTTCAATGCCGTAGCCCAGCCGCAATATGCCATCATCAATCCCGATGAGCGGGCCCTTACCAAAACCAAGGCCTATACGCCTACGGCTGCCCAGTTCCGCGACTGGCTCCAGTGCGGCCTGGACGCATTTGAAAAAGAGAAAAAGAACTAGTACAGACAGACCTATAAAAAAACATCCCGCCTTGGCGGGATGTTTTTTTATAGGGAAACTCTTTTAATATTCGTCTTCATTGAAGAGGAAGTCATCCTGCGAAGGATAGTCCGGCCAGATATCTTCAATGCTTTCATACACTTCACCTTCATCTTCCAGTTCCTGAAGATTCTCAATTACCTCTATCGGCGCTCCGGAGCGGATGGAATAATCAATCAACTCATCTTTTGTAGCTGGCCAAGGCGCTTCTTCCAGGTAGGATGCCAATTCTAACGTCCAGAACATCTTTCTTAATTTTTAATGAATTATTGAAAAGTTGAAGTATAATTTCTATGCCATCTGAAGAACTAAAATCCTTCAAATTTTTCGCAAATGTAGTTTTATTAGGCAATTTTCCAAATCTTGTCTTTTTTACCACAAAATTGGAAAGGCGATCTTTGCCGGACAATATTGTTTGTGGATATTTGAAACAATACAAAGGAATGCTGACAGCACGGGATATTCAGAAGAAATACGGATCCATAGAAGTATTGAAAGGCGTGGACATCGCCATTCAGGCAGGTGAAATTGTAAGTATCGTGGGTCCTTCGGGTTCGGGAAAATCGACCCTGCTGCACATTCTGGGAACGCTGGACAAGCCGGATAAAGGGGAAATTTATCTGCACCAGCAAAAAGTGACCGGCCTGGAGGGAAAGAAGCTGGCCGACTTCCGCAACAACCATATCGGATTTGTATTCCAGTTTCACCACCTGCTGCCCGAATTCAGCGCCCTGGAAAACGTATGCATTCCAGGCTGGCTGAACAAACGAGGAAAAACAGAGGTCCGTCATAAAGCGGAGGAGCTGCTCCGCCTGCTGGGTCTTGGGCACCGACTTGAAAACAAGCCGGGCGCCTTATCGGGTGGAGAGCAGCAGCGGGTTGCCGTAGCCCGGGCGCTTATCAATAATCCGGATATCGTATTTGCCGACGAACCCACCGGAAACCTCGATACCGCCAATGCGCGCGAGCTGCATCAGCTGTTCTTCGATTTGCGCCGTCAATTCAGCCAGACTTTCCTGATCGTTACCCATAATGAAGAGCTGGCCCGCCTGAGCGATCGCACGCTGACCATGAAAGACGGGTTTATAATTAGCTGATTGGTGAATGAGCTGATTAGCTAATGGGAAGATCTTCCTCTTAACAACCAACCTGGAAATGCAAATAGGCCATTATTTGATTCACAGCCGCTGCAATCATCAGCTAATCAGCTAATTTCCTCATTAGCTCATCAGATTCTTGGTTGCCAGGCTACTTCGGCTACGCCCAGCTTTTGGCCTATAAAGCGCGCCAGCGTAAACAGATAGTCGCTGAGCCGGTTCAGGTAGCGGATCACTTTTTCTTCCACATGGAGGTCATGCTGCTGCATGGATACGGCCAGGCGTTCGGCACGGCGACATACGCAGCGGACGATATGGATGGAGGAAACAGCCGGGTGGCCGCCGGGTAAAATAAAATGCTTCATCTCTGGCAGCGCAGCAGTCATTTCATCAATGCGCTTTTCCAGCAGGGCGATATCCGAATCATGCAGGTCCGGCAGCTTCATCTTCGGTGCTTTCTCAAAATCGGAAGCCAGTGAAGAGCCAATAGTAAAAAGCCGGTCCTGGATCTCTTTCAGCTCGCTGCGGAAGGCACCATCGTTGATCTGGTCATTTATCAGTCCGATCCAGGAGTTGAGTTCATCCACAGTTCCATAGGTTTCAATGCGGATATCATTCTTGGGTACCTTGGTACCGCCAATCAGCGAAGTGGTTCCTTTATCGCCGGTTTTCGTATAGATCTTAAAGGCCATAATATTTCAGATTGAAGGATTAACACGGCATTCACCGATTCGTTGCCCTCAGGCCGGAAAATTAGGAATAAAAGAAGGATTGTTACTGCGGCAGCACAGTTTCGCCTGAGGACGCAGCAGGCTTACGGCGGTCACTTTCCAGCAGTCCGTCTTTAAGACGAACAATACGCTGAGCAAAATTGGCAATGTCTTCTTCGTGAGTTACCAGTATCACCGTATTGCCCGAAGCATGGATCTGTCCGAAAATGTCCATGATCTCGTATGATGTTTTGGAGTCCAGGTTACCGGTAGGCTCGTCGGCCAGGATAATGGCCGGGTCATTCACCAGTGCCCGGGCAATCGCTACCCGCTGATTCTGACCACCGCTCATCTCATTCGGCTTGTGATGACTTCTGTCGGCCAGATGCACTTTCTCCAGCACCATCAAGGCTTTTTCCATGCGCTGCTTTTTAGGCACACCGGCGTATACGAGGGGCAGGGCTACATTTTCAGCGGCGGTAAGGCGGGGCAATAAGTTGAATTGCTGGAAGACGAAGCCGATCTCCTTGTTGCGCACTTCCGCGAGGTCGTTGTCCGGCATGCGGCTCACATCTTTTCCATTCAATATATAGGTGCCTGAGGTAGGTGTGTCCAGGCAGCCGAGAATGTTCATCAGCGTGCTTTTGCCGGATCCGGAAGGACCCATCAGCGCCACGTATTCATTTTTGAAAATATCGAGCGAGATGCCTTTCAGTACTTCAATAACCTGTTTGCCGAGGAAGTAATTCTTTTTGATCAGGTCCAGATGAATAATTCCCTGCATAGCGCTTACTCCGGTTTTTTGATCACTTTAGGAACCTGAAAATAAATGCCATCGGTCAGCGGCGCATTCAGCAGGGCTTCTTCCCGGGACAGCATCGGGCCGGGCGTATCGTCTCGAAGGATATTCGTTTCCTGTGTCATATGCAGGAGGGGGGTAATCCCGGTCGTATCCAGTTCTTTGAGCTTGTCTACGAACCCAATCATTTTCTCCAGGTCGGAACGAATCTCTATTCGCTCCGCATCCGAGAAATGAAGCATGGACAAACGGGACAACTTATCAATCAAAGCATCATCTACCTGCATGGAACAAATATAAACCATTGGCCGCATTTGCCTGCCGGACCGGCCGGGCATAAAAAAAGCAGCACTTACGGGTGCTGCCTTCCACACACATGAGAAAACTGACTATTTATTGAACTTTTGAAAATTGGACCAGCTTCTGCCGAAAGACTGCAGCACCACTCTGTTATCGGCATCTTCCAGGGTTACATAGTAGGTAACGCCATCTTCTGTGGAAACCTCCATCAGATCGGAGATCCAGTAATCAGCGAACTTCTCTTTCAGTTCGGCTGACAGCAGGAAGGGCAACTGAGTGGACACGATCTTTTTGGCTGCGGCGAAAAAGTTGCCATCAGCGGTAAAGTAGGCCGATACATACTGGCCGTTCAGAAGGAAATCGGCTTTGTAGAGTTCACGGCTTTCGCTCCAGCTCACCTCTTTGGCATTGCTGAATTTCTTTTGGAACGATTGAATGGTAGCAAATGGGATAATGTCTTTATCCGTTGCCTTGGCACGCATCGACATCGAGCCGATCAGCGTAATGAGAAGAAGTAATTGTTTCATAAAAATGCTATTGAAATGGTTTTAATTTCTGTTTGCTTCCGCAAAGCTAGTCAGGGTTTTTGCCCCTGGAAAGCAATCCTGAACGAATCGTCGGTTTCCTTGTATAAACCGTACACGGTGGCGGATGAGGCGATCAGGAAGCGTAATAGTCAATAGTGAGTAGTCTATAGTGCGTCTTCAATTGAGAATATTCGGTATTCAATTAAACTGTGCCTTTTCAAATTCCATCGATTTTAAGACCCCTTTCATCTAAAGTGCTCTGTTTCAGCGCCTCTTTTGAATTAATTTAACCTATATCCAGTAAGCTCAACATAATTTTTGGTTTCTAATGAACGTTATCAGATACACTATGAACCACCTTTTTTCCTCCATCCTCTACATCGCCCTATTCGCCTTGTCGTTTTCCGGTATGCCGGTTACTTCGAAGGAGCCGATGGTAAAAACCATCAGATCGGTACCCGCTGTGAAAAAGGAAGATGATGAACTGATACCCTGGACCTTAACCCGCCGCCTGAACTGGGAAGACTTTCTATGCGAGCCCCAAAGACATACCGATGCCGTAGCCTCTACCAGTACCTCACTGGGTATAGCGTACCAGGTGGAGAAGGGAGAACTGACCTATCATATAACCTGCAACTTCTCCAAGAACAAATCCTGGGGACTGCTGAAAACCGATTATATACTGGCCCATGAACAGGGCCATTTCGATATCACCGAGCTTTTTGCCCGCAAGCTTTACCAGGAGCTGTCGGCATACGAATTTAATAAGAAGACCTACCGTAAGGACGTGAATGATATTTACATGAAGATCGTACGGGAGAAGGAAGATATGCAGGCGGCTTATGACGGAGAGTCGGACCATAGCCGTAAGAAGAAGACCCAATATGAATGGCTCGATAAGATCGACCAGATGCTGGATGAGACAGCGCCCTATGCCGCTTACCCGTAAGAAGGAAAATTCATGGTAACCTATCCATAAGCGCAATACGATCTCTATTGCCAGCCTGGTTCCGTGTTCAGATTTCAGACTACAGAATTCAGAAGCCAGATTAGCGTTCCATAAAAAGCTAGTACCTATTTTTCCTGATTGTTTTTATGGCCTCTTCACGGTAGCTAACTGGCGTGAAATCTCTACCTTCGGGGTGATGAAGAGTACCTATTTACTGTATTTTGTAGCAGCGGTATTATTTGCCATAGCGGCTGTACTGAGCCTGATCAACGCTTCTTATTTCAGAGCCGGGATTGGAGTGGTAGGCTCTATCAGCTTTATTCTGGCCGGCATTCATTACCGGAGGCAGTACAGGAACCATAACCGCAGGCTTTAGAACAGGCCGTATAGCTGTGCGTCAATCTTTCCGATGATGGTACCCAGGTCTTCCTCGCGCTCTCCAAACTTATTCTCATCCACATTGATGATCAGCAGCGGACCTTCCTTATAGGCTTCGATCCATTTATTGTAATATTCATTGAGCCGCTTCAGGTAATCGAGGCGGATGTTCTCTTCATAATCACGACCGCGCTTCTGGATCTGTCCTACGAGGGTGGGAACAGAGGCCTGCAGGTAAATTAACAGGTCGGGAGGCTGCACCATGGACTTCAGGGTCTGGAAAAAGCCATAGTAATTCTCAAAATCACGCTTGGTCATCAAGCCCATCTCGTGAAGGTTGGGTGCAAAGATGTTGGCGTCCTCATAGATCGTCCGATCCTGGATTATGGTTTCCGTTCCCCGGTGAATCTCCAGCAACTGGTTGATGCGGCTATTGAGGAAGTAGATCTGCAACTGGAAGCTCCAGCGTGGCATATCCTCATAGAAGTCATTGAGGTAAGGATTGTGATCCACATCTTCAAAATGCGGGATCCACTTGTAATGCTTACTCAATAATTCCGTGAGTGTGGTTTTACCGGCGCCGATGTTCCCGGCGATTGCGATATGTTTCGGTTTCTTTGACTTTGCCATAGTGAGAGAGCGCGTTCCGTTGCGGAATTTTTTAACCTCAGGCGCACAAAATAGAATTAATATTTAAAATCCCGAATTTTATCCAAGGTAATTGAGGCCGATCAGTTCCCTTGCCATTCGGATCGTTTGCTGTGCGCTTTCACGGGCTTTTTCCGTGCCTGCTTTCATGATCCGGTTCAGGTAGGCATCATCGTTTCTGATGGCCAGCGTACGCTCCCGTATCGGTGCAATGAATTTCACCATATCTTCCGCCAGCTGTTTTTTCAGGTCGCCATAGCGGATAGAGGCTTTATTGAAATCATCACGGAATTTCTGTACCGTGCTTTCTTCACTGACCAGGCTTAAGATCTGGAAGATATTCTTAATATAATCCGGCATTTCCGAATCGGGTCCGGCAGGACCGGAATCAGTTTTTGCCTTCATCACCTTTTTGCGGATCATTTCATCATCATCTGCCAGGTATAAAGTAGCCAGCTGGTTTTCGCTTTTGCTCATTTTCCCAGCTCCATCCAGGCTGGGTACTTTTATCAGTTCCGCACCAAAATTGAAAGCCAGCGGTTCGGGGAACAGATCGCCATAGCGGTGATTGAAGCGCTGAGCAAAATTGCGGGCCATTTCCAGATGCTGTTCCTGATCTTTACCGACCGGAACATATTTCGCTTTGTGGATAAGGATGTCGGCAGTCATCAATACCGGATAGGTAAGCAGTCCGGCGTTCACATTATCGGGTTGCTGGCGCACCTTATCCTTGAACGTAGTCGTTTTTTCCAGCTCACCTTTGTAGGCCAGCATATTCAGCAGCAGGTATAGTTCTGCTATCTCGGGAATGGAGCTTTGGGTATAGAGACATACCTTTTCAGGATCCAGTCCGGCGGCTATATTCTCCGATAGCACCCGTAATACATTCTCCTTCAGTTCCTGAGAGTTAGGCAAGGTGGTAAGCGCGTGCCAGTCGGCTACGAAAAAATAACATTCATACGATTCCTGCATGCGCACGTAATTGCGCATGGCACCGAAATAATTGCCCAGGTGCAGATACCCTGTAGGCCTTATTCCACTGACTACGATCTCTTTTGCCATAAAAACGGATTTCGGACGGCGAAAATAGTCAATAGTGAATAGTGAATAGTCAAGGGTTACCATTTAAACGAGTCTTTGTGTATGGTCACTGCTAATTTGACTATATATCAGATCGTGCTGACTGCAAAGAAAAAGCCTTTCAGCAATGAAAGGCTTTCGTATGGATTAGGGTGTTTCTTATACGATTCGAGGAGCGGCCTCCAGAATTTCCTTTGATACCCCAGATGCATATTTCTCAAAATTCTTCAGGAATAATCCTGCCAGGAAGCGGGCCTTTTCATCATAGGCCTTTGGATCCTTCCAGGTGGTTCTGGGAGTAAGCAAAGCTGCTGGCACACCGGGAACTTCCATAGGAACCTCCACGCCGAATACCGGATCGGTTACGGTAGCCACATTATCCAGTATACCATCCAGGGCAGCTGTGATCATTGCACGGGTATAGGAAAGCTTCATACGATGGCCTTCGCCAAAGGGTCCGCCCGTCCAGCCGGTATTGATCAGCCATACATTCACTTTATGCTTCTCCATTTTGCGGCCCAGCATTTCAGCATAGCGGCCTGGGTGCAGCGGCAGGAAAGGCGCACCAAAGCCTGCGCTGAATGTAGGCTTGGGCTCTGTGATGCCGGTTTCGGTACCGGCCACTTTCGCGGTGTAACCCGAAATGAACTGGTACATCGCCTGTCCTTTCGTAAGCTTCGAAATTGGTGGCAGCACACCATAGGCATCGCAGGTTAAAAAGAAAATATTTCTGGGAATGGTGCCGATAGAAGGTTCCTGGGCATTACTGATATAATCCAGCGGATAAGACACCCGGGTGTTTTCTGTAATGGAGCCGTCATCAAAATTGATCCGGTTGCTTCCCGGATAGAACTGAACATTTTCGACGATCGCTCCGGGCCGGATGGCATGATAGATCTCCGGCTCTTTTTCTTCCGAAAGGTTGATGAGTTTGGCATAACAGCCACCTTCAAAATTGAAGATGTTGTCTTCCGTCCATCCATGTTCGTCATCGCCGATCAGCTTCCGGTTCGGATCGGCACTCAGCGTGGTCTTGCCGGTTCCGCTCAAGCCAAAGAAGATAGCTGTATCGCCCTCTTCGCTCATGTTGGCACTGCAATGCATGCTCAAAACATTCTTCTCCTGAGGTAAGATATAGTTCAGGATCGTGAAAACGCCTTTTTTTGTTTCACCGGTATAACCGGATCCGGCGATCAGGATGGTCTTGTGCTTAAAGGAAACGATTGCTGCATTGTACTGGCGGGTACCGCATTCCTGAGGATCCAGCAGTAAGCCTGGAGCGCATAACAGGTGCCAGTCGGGCCTGAAATCTTCCAGCTCTTCTTCCTCGGGCCGGAGGAACATGTTATAGGCAAACAGGTTGGTCCAGGGTTTTTCTGTGATCACCCTGATGTTCAGCCGATAGCGGGGATCAGCACAGGCATAGCAATCGCGTACCCACATTTCTTTCTGCTGGTCCAGGTAATCAATGATCTTCTTGTGAACGATATGGAAATACTTGTCTTCAATAGGGATGTTGAATTCATTCCAGTGAACGGTGTGTTCGGTAGTTTCATCTTTCACTGTGAATTTGTCTTTGGGAGAGCGGCCGGTGAATTCACCGGTACGAATAGCAAGAGCACCTGTGTCTGTTAAAATACCTTCGCCCATACGCAAGGTGTCCTGAACCAGTTCATCGGGTGTTGATTGATAGTGAATGCTTTCAGTATTGCGCAAGCCAAGCTTCACTAACTTCTCTTTCGAGATAGAAATAGTAGGTACTGACATAAGAAGCAATCGTTTTTTTGTTAGACTGCAAAGGTAAGCTATAAAAATTGCGTGCCTGCCTCACGTGTCTGATGTACACAATGTTAAATCATTGGTGCTCAAATAAAAATTGGTGTGCGTTTTCATCAATTCTATTACTTTGCCCGGTCATTCAATGTAAAGCTCATGAAACATCTTCCTCTCGACCCTGCGCTTTTTACAACCAATCGTCAGCGTTTTACCGAACGTATGAAGCCCAATTCCATTGCTGTATTTGTTAGCAATGATGAGGTGCCGAGCAATGGCGATGCCCTGCATCGCTTCAAGCAGAACAGTGATCTGTATTGGCTGTCAGGGATTGAACAGGAAGATTCCATGGTGATCCTTTTCCCCGGAAACCCCGACCCGAGATATCGGGAGGTGCTGGTGCTGGTACGGCCCAATGAGCTGAAAGAGAAGTGGGACGGTAAGCGGTTGCGCCGCGAGGAAGCTACGGCCATCAGCGGTATTTCAACGATCGTATGGCTGGACAGTATTGATGCTGTGTTACAGACCTGGATCCACCTGGCCGACTGCATTTACCTGGATACGAACGAGAACGACCGTAAGGCCAGCCTGGTGCGTACACGCGACTACCGGTTTGTGGAAGAAATGAAGGAGCGGTACCCGCTGCATCAGTATGAAAGGGCTGCCAGGCTGCTGAAAGACCTCAGAGGCATCAAAACGGAATACGAGATCGCCGTGACCCGTACGGCGGTGGATATTACACACAAAACCTTTGAAAGGGTGATGCGCTTTGTGAAGCCGGGCGTAATGGAATATGAGATCGAGGCAGAGATCGTGCATTCTTTTCTCAGCCAGCGCGCCTCCGGTGAAGCTTATGGCAGTATCCTAGCCAGCGGCGACCGGGCGCGTACCCTGCATTATGTAAGCAATAACCAGGAGTGTAAGGATGGGGAACTGATTCTGATGGATTTCGGCGCCTCCTATGGTGGATACAATGCCGACCTTACCCGCACCATACCGGTCAATGGAAAATTTACCAGCCGGCAAAAGGAAGTATACAATGCCTGCCTTGAACTTCATAACTATGCCAAGAGCCTGCTGAAGCCAGGCATCACCCTTATCGATTACACGGAAAAAGTAGGAGAGGAAGCTACCCGCCAATTCCTGAAGATAGGTCTGCTTAAAGAGTCTGATGTGAAAAACGAGGACGCTGACAACCGCGCCTATCGTAAATATCTCTATCACGGCATCTCGCATCACCTGGGTCTGGATGTACACGACCTGGGCTCGCGAACGGAGCCTTTGCAACAGGGTATGCTCCTGACCGTTGAACCCGGCATCTATATCGAAGAGGAGCAAATGGGTATCCGTATCGAGAATAATATCTGGATCACCGCTAATGGCAATATCGATCTGTTTGAGAAGATACCAATTACGGTAGAGGAGATAGAAGCTGCTATGAAGCCATAGCTTCAAAGTCCACAGTCGACGGTCGACAGTCCACGGACTGGTCCATATACTGTTACGGCCATATTGTGACCGATCATTTCCCCTGACCTGCTGCTATCAGCATATTTCCGCCAACTATCAATTCCCGGACAATAGGATACTATTTCGATATTTTATTTTGATCTACTAATCATTTTAATCTGTCGTAATGCCCTTTAAATTCGAAAAGCTTCTCGTTTGGAAATCAGCAGTGCATATCAGTGAGAAAGTAAATGACCTGTGCCGTTCCTTTCCCAAGGAAGAACTCTATGTACTTACCAGTCAGATGAAGCGGGCTGCGGATTCTATTTCCCTGAATATTGCAGAAGGTTCTACAGGACAAAGTAATACTGAATTCGGAAGGTTCCTGGGGTATACCATCCGCTCCGGAATTGAGGTTGTAGCCTGTTTATATATTGCCCGGAACAGAAACTATGTTTCAGAAATTATTTTTAAGGATATTTACGAAGATTTAGATCAGTTGATCGCTAAAATTCAATCATTAAGGAAATCATTAAACTAAAGGTCTGTGGACGGTGGTCCGTGGACTGTGGACAGCTTCAGCATGAAACAAATTCCCAATCTATTTACACTTCTCAACCTGTTCTTTGGTTGTATTGCCATTGTATTTATTCTGCAGACGGGGCAGAGCATAGTGGTGCTGAATGAAAGTTCCGGAACGTATGATCCGTTCTTTCCGGAGAAAATGGCCTGGGGCGCCCTTTTCATATTCTTTGCAGCGGTGGTTGACTTCCTGGATGGTTTCCTGGCGAGGGCCTTCAAGGCATCTTCGGAAATGGGCAAGCAGCTGGATTCCCTTTGCGATATGGTAAGCTTTGGAGTAGCACCCGGTATGATCCTTTACCAGTTGCTCAGACTGGGGTATGCAGGGCAGGAGAACGGGCTGGATGTGTCTATCCTCGCCCTGGTGCCAGCCTTCATTTTCACGGCGGCTGTAGCCTGGCGCCTGGCCAAGTTCAATCTCAGTACCAACCAATCCTACAGCTTTATGGGCGTTCCCTGTCCGGCAGCGGGATTGTTTATAGCTTCTTTTCCCCTGATCATACAGTACAATTATTTTGATCTGGGCCGTTATTTCATCAACATATGGCTGCTTTACGCCATAATTATTATCGTAAGCTACCTGATGGTCAGCCGGCACCGCTTTATGGCCATGAAGTTTAAGGACAATTCCTTCAGCGCCAATAAGATCAAATATGGCATGCTTCTATTGTCGGTCATAGCCCTTGTCTTGATGAAATGGCTGGCAGTACCTGTCATCTTCGTACTGTACCTGATCGTTTCACAAATATCGAAATCTGATGAATCTGTCGTTACAAAGGCCAGTCGCGATACACTGGATGTAACAGTGTAAATGAATAATATACGGCCCACAGACGAGGCTTTGGGAGCGGTTTTTCTTACTCTGATTTTGACTTATACCATTTAGCCGCAGTCAAATTCTTATAGTTTCCCTTTTCAGGGTATGAAGTGATATTCTTCAATGCTTCTATCCTTGTACGGCCTAAGGAAAATTGTTGCATACGTACGTAGCCCATTGACTACGGACGGAGGACATTTCATATGTTTGCGCCTTAAAACAGCCAACAGATGAAATTCTCGGTTCAGGTTAAAGTTATGCCCCTCAAAGAATTACTCGATCCACAAGGAAAAGCCGTGATCTCCGGACTTGGCAACCTGGGTCTTAAATCAATCGAAGACGTTCGGGTAGGGAAGAACATCACCCTTCAGATAGAAGCAGCCAGCGCCGACGAAGCCCGCCAGGTGGCTGAGGAAGCCAGTAAGAAACTGCTGGCCAATCCGGTGATGGAGTACTATGAGATAGCTGTTGGCTAAGCACCTGCTGTTATCATTTTATTAAAACCGGAAAACCAGATGCTTTATCTCGTTCCCACCCCTATCGGCAACCTGAAGGATATTACACTCCGCGCGCTGGAGGTGCTGCAACAGGTAGATGTTATTCTGGCGGAGGATACCCGAAATACCTCCCGGCTCCTCAATCATTACCAGATCCAGAAGCCACTTTCGCCTTATCATCAGCACAATGAACATAAAATCGTACAGCATCTGGTAGACCAGCTGCTGGCCGGAAAGACGATGGCTGTGGTTACTGATGCTGGTACGCCCGGAATATCCGATCCTGCTTTTCTGCTGGTGCGGGAATGCATCCGGAATCATATCAAAGTGGAGACACGTCCCGGCGCCACGGCATTTGTACCGGCACTGGTAAATAGCGGCCTTACCACCAACAGGTTTGTATTCGAAGGCTTTCTGCCGCTGAAAAAGGGCCGGCATACCCTGCTGACCCAACTGCAGCAGGAAGAACGGACGATGATCTTTTATGAATCCCCTGTGCGACTGGTGAAGACACTTGAAAACCTGATGGAATACTTCGGTCCGGACCGGGCTTGCAGTGTGAGCCGCGAGCTTTCCAAGCTCTTTGAAGAGCATGCACGAGGCACCCTTCAGGAAGTGCTGCAGCACTTTCAGCAAAAAACTGTTAAAGGTGAGATCGTAATCGTTGTTGAAGGGAAGGCATAAGAGACTGGTTACTACCTTCGCCTCAGCAAAAACAGATCGTTATGGCCAAGCAATTATCTTTTTTATTCCTTTTTACATTTGCCGGACTGCTCTCTTTTGCTCAGATCAGAGAAATACCCAAGGCCGTGCAGGATGCTTTCGAAAAACAATATCCTCAGGCACGCGGGGTCGATTTCCAGGATAACCTCACCAGCGTTCATGTTCATTTTGTATTGGATAGCGCTAAAATGGTAGCTAAGTATACTAACAAAGGCGCCTGGAAGGAAACGGAAAAGGAATGGGGCTATAATAAGCTGTTTCCGGCCGTTCAGGACGGTTTTGAAAAAAGCAAGTATGCCGACTGGAAAGTGGACGAAGTAGCCGTTATCTATTTACCCGGAGGAGCTGAACAATACCGCATCCGTGCAGTGAAAAGCGACCTTCAGAAAAAATATCTCTATTTCAATAAGGAAGGAAGGCTTTTGCGTGATGCCCTTACGCTTTGATTTTCCTAATACATTTTTCATTTCCTTTGGAGAAATTTACACTGGCAAAGCAGCCTTCCGCTGCTTTTCTTATTCTTACACACTACGTATAAACGAATGCACATGCACAAAAGAACCGGGCTTTATCTGAGCTTATTATGTACCGTTTCGCTGGCCGCCTCCGCGCAGGCAGACCGCTGGCAGCAACGCGTGAAGTATACGATGAACATCGATATGAATGTGGAAACAAACCAGTACAAGGGAAAACAAACCGTTGACTACTGGAACAATTCACCCGATACCCTGAGCAAAGTGTTCTTTCACCTATACTGGAACGCTTTTCAGCCCAACAGCATGATGGACGTGCGCAGCCGCCGCCAGGGCAGCATAGTGCTTCGCAAAGACCGCAATGGGAATGATATTGCCGACTGGGATCCACGCGTGAAGGACCGCATTGTGAACCTGAAGCCGGAGGAGATCGGATATGAGAACGTGAGCCTGATCAAGATGAATGGCCGGGTACAGAAGACCAAACTTCACGAAACCATTCTGGAAGTGCTGCTGGATAAACCGATCCTGCCCCGATCCAAAGTCACCTTCGACATGGAATGGGATGCACAGGTGCCACTGCAGGTGCGCAGAAGCGGAAGGGACAACCCTTCCACCAAGGTGCGCTATACTATGACGCAATGGTACCCCAAGCTGGCTGAATACGATTATGAAGGCTGGCATCCCACACCTTACATTGCCCGTGAGTTTTATGGCGTATGGGGTGACTATGATGTAACGATCAAGATCAATAAGAATTACCTGCTGGGTGGCAGCGGCTATGTAGCCAATGCCAACCAGGTGGGCTTTGGTTATGAAGATAAAGGCGTGAAAGTAGCATCTCCTACCGGAGGTCAGCTCACCTGGCATTTTATAGCGCCTAACGTGCATGATTTTGCCTGGGCGGCCGATCCGGAATATAAACACCTGGTACGGCAGATTCCGAACGGTCCAACCATTCATGTGCTGTATAATAATGTGCCTGGAACCAAAGAGGAAGATGCCCGCTGGAACGAAGTAGCGGATGCTGCTGTAACGGTCTTTCCCTTCATCAAAAAGACGTTTGGCGATTACCCTTATCGTCAGTATTCGTTCATACATGGTGGTGATGGCGGTATGGAATATCCCAACTGTACAATGATCGTGAGTGCCAGCCTCGGAACGGCCTTTCACGAGTGGATGCATACCTGGTACCAGATGCTGATGGCTACCAACGAATCGGAATATCCCTGGATGGATGAAGGCTTTACAGAATGGGCTACCGACCGTGTAGAGGAATATTACAGACAGCAGGTGAGCCGGAAGCGTATTACTGATCCTGCGGTTCTGGCACGCACGGATTCCGCCGCTATGGCTCCGCCCGCACTACACCAGGGCATTTACGCCGGTTACCTGGGCCTTGCCCGCAGTGGACGGGAAGAACCGATGACCACACATGCCGATCAGTACAATACCAATTATGCTTACAGTAATGCAGCGTATTCCAAAGGCGGCGTTTTCATGGAACAATTAGGATATATAGTAGGCGCGGACGTGCGCGATAAGATATTGTTGGAATATTACCGTTTATGGCATTTCAAGCATCCGAACGTTAATGATTTCATCCGCGTGGCAGAAAAGGTCAGTGGCATGAAGCTGGACTGGTACCGTGGATACTGGGTAAACAGCACGAGGACCATCGATTACAGTATTGACAGCCTGTATGAGAATAATGGTGCCACTACGATTCGTCTGCGGGACATCGGCCTGGTTCCAATGCCAGTGGATGTGAAGGTAACGTTCCGTGATGGCTCCAGCGAATGGCATTATGTGCCAATGAGTCTTATGTTTGGTGAGAAGCCTGCGGAAGATAGGCAGTCGCCCAGGAAGGTTTACGAAGCCTGGAGATGGACCCATCCGACCTATGAAATTGCTACCACCCGCAAGCTGACGGATATTGTATCTGTAGAAATTGATCCGTCTTACCGTATGGCGGATATTGATCGGAAGAACAACCGGCTCGAGCTGAAATGGTAAAGAATTAATAAGAATAGATATAGGGTTCCCATAAGGAACCCTTATTATTTTATGTATCAGTATAACGGATCAGGAAGTATATAGAAGGTATTTTTCCCTGAAGAATTCTTCTTCGAAGAGTGTGCTGATCTCAACCATTTTTGGCCTGGTGGCACTTTCATTGATCTCGGCTTTCAGGTCGCCTCCTTTGAGGCAAATAAGTCCGGATTTAAAGACTACAGGACCTTTTTCATTCTCCACGGTAAACCTGGAGGTCTTTAGTAAGGGTCGGCTCCAGCTTAGCAATTCCTTGAGAGGAGCCACAGCACGGCTAACCGCAAAGTCGAACTTCTTATTTTTAATGTCCTCCGCACGTGTATGCTGGGTAGTAATATTGGTAAGGCCTGTAGCTTCCTTTACGGCCTCAATAATTTTCAGCTTTTTATTAATGCTGTCCACGAGGTGAAAGCGGACTTCAGGGAAAAAAATGGCAAGAGGTACGCCGGGGAAGCCCCCTCCGGTACCGATATCAATGATTTCCATCCCGGCAGGAAAGTCAAATACCGCTGCGATGCTCAGGGAGTGCAGAACATGCTTTTCGTAAAGGCTGTCAATGTCCTTCCGTGAGATGACATTGATCTTCGCATTCCATTCTGTATACAATTCGCCAAGCGCACCGAACTGCTCCTGTTGCTTGGGAGTGAAATCAGAGAAATATTTCAGGAGGATATCCATGGCGGCAAAGATAGGGAGGGGGTGAACTGGGGCAAAGGAGATTTAGGTTACTACTGGTATCAAGCATTTCCTATTCCCTATTCAATTCCCTGCTCCCTGTTCAGCATTCCTTTAGTTCCAGGTTTTCTTTGGTTTTCTCCAGAGCGCGGGGGCAAAGATGATATAATAAATGAACATCCATAGATCCCAGAAGAAGAATAAGGAGAACAGGTCCTTTTCCTGGAGCTTATTCATGGCTTTATTCCAGATGATTGCCTGCGTAATCAGGCGAACACCAAAGGGAATGAGGCTCCAGCGCCAGTCGAAAAACAGAATGGATGCTATCAGCAACGGATAAAAAAGAAAGAAAGAAAACGTATAGAATCCGAGAAGCAGCTTATGCGAGGTCTTGTAAAATTTACCGGTAGAATAATGCCGGTTCTTTTGTCGCATCCAGTCCTTCCAGCTTTGTTTCGGTTTCGACAAGGTAAACGCTTCGGGATCCAGTACTACTGCTGTGTTATGCTTTGTCGCCACCTGGTTAATGAACAGATCGTCGTCTCCGCTAGGTATGTGATTGATGGAAGCAAAGCCTTTATTTCGGAAAAACAAGCCCTTCCGGTAGGCAAGGTTCCTTCCTACGCCCATATAAGGACTACCCGCCAGAGCATAACTAAAATACTGCAGCGCGGTATGAAAGGTTTCAAAGCGTATTGCCTTGTTCAGGAAACCTGGGGCCTTGGTGTAAGCTCCGTAGCCAAGCGCCACCTCAATACCATCTGAAAAAGCATCCTGCATTTTAAACATCCACTGATCGGATGCGGGAACGCAGTCGGCATCCGTAAGCAGCACAATCTCATGTTTAGCTTCTTTAATACCAATAGAGAGCGGGAACTTTTTACCAGCAATCATTTTTGCCTCCTGGATGAGGTCAACCACCTGCAGTTTGCGAAACGTCTTCTGAAGTTCAGCCAGCAGGTATTTGGTATCGTCGAGTGAATTGTCATTTACCACGATCACTTCATTCGTAGTTGGATATTCCTGTACCAATACACCCGGAAGGTGCCGGGCCAGGTTTTCATCCTCATCCCGTGCACAGATGATCACGGAAACCGGGTGCTGCAGGGAATGATCCCTGGGTTCCGGTTTATAAAAAGCAACACGGCTGAAGAAGAATAAATAATAGAAAAGCTGCACGAGCGTCATGGCTACCAGTGCATAAAAGATAAAAGCCTCCCAACCCATAAGCATGGTGGCGAAGATAAGGAAATCGGTGAACCGCAAAACCCCGCAGATGGCTTCAAACGGGAGTTAGAAGGGCTTTCTTATCTTCGCCGCCCTTATGGCAGCGTTAGCGTTTGAGTTACTAAAAACAGATGAGCAGAGTGCAGCAAGAGCTGGTCTGATCCAGACCGACCATGGCCGGATCGAGACCCCTATATTTATGCCCGTGGGAACCATTGGCAGTGTAAAATCGCTTTCCCAGCAGCAGCTGAAGCAGGAAGTAAACCCGCATATTATATTAGGCAATACCTACCATTTATACCTGCGACCCGGTATGGAGACCATGGAAGCAGCCGGAGGGCTGCATAGATTTATGAACTGGGACCGACCTATACTTACGGACAGCGGTGGCTTTCAAGTCTTTTCTCTGGCCGCCAACCGCAAGATCAATGAGGAAGGCGTATTGTTTCAAAGCCATATCGACGGTAGCAGGCACCTGTTTACCCCGGAGCGGGTAATGGATATTGAGCGGTCGATCGGCGCCGATATTATGATGGCCTTTGATGAATGTCCGCCAGCACAGTCAGAATACAAATACGCCTTGAATTCCATGAATCTTACGCATCGCTGGCTCGACCGATGCGTCAGCCGGTTCTCAGAAACCCCCGATCGGTACGGGCATACGCAAAACCTGTTTCCCATTGTACAAGGAGCTGTTTATCACGACCTCCGAAAAGCCTCCTGTGACTATATCAGCTCCAAGGGGGCCACGGGGAATGCTATCGGGGGACTCAGCGTAGGAGAGCCCGAGCCTGTGATGTACGAGATCTGCCAGCTGTGCTGTGAAAATCTGCCGGTTCAGAAACCACGGTACCTGATGGGAGTGGGAACGCCCTGGAATATTCTGGAATGCATTGCACTTGGGGTAGATATGTTCGACTGCGTAATG